>JBCCZW010000390.1:0-4840 GCA_039186805.1 Verrucomicrobiota bacterium | reverse complement strand
TGGCCGCATCGACATAGGCAACTTGCTGGATGAGTTCACCTAGCTCTGCTCGCGGCAGCCCGCCATACAGAGCTAGCCCATCCAGGCGAAGCTGGTCTCCAAGCAGCTAATACATGAAGACGGTTCCCGCATCGGACAAGCCCTCTACTTCGAAGACGAATCCGAGCGATGCGATGAAAACGCCGAGCGTCAGCTTCAAGAAACGCTTTACAGACAGATCATAGACCTCGCCCCGATCGGCATCTGGCTGACCTCCAAAGACGGATCAATCCCCATACTTAACAAATACATCGCTACTAGAACTGGCTGGACGACTCCATGCTGCTCCATCACAGAGGAGCAAAGAGCAATCGGCTTTGCCAATGATCGTAAAGCGTCGCAAAGCGAAGAGGTGCTCCGTACCCAAGAAACCTATACATTCATCGATGGAAAAGAACACAAGTTCAATGTAGTCAAAACAAAGGCGCTCGATCACGAAGGCAATAAGATCGGCGTCCTCGCTATGGCAATCGACACTACGGCTATCGATGAACACCATCGGCAGATCGATGATCTTAGGGAAGCCAATGAGACCCTCGATCAAAAGCTTGCCATCGCAGTGGAATCCGCGACGGCCGCCGAAGACTCGGCCCACAGAGCCAATCTGGCGAAGAACGCTTTCCTCACTACCATGAGTCACGAAATGCGAACGCCGCTAAACGGTATCATCGGCATGACCGACATGCTGATGGAGACGGCGCTCGAGTCAGACCAAAGAGAGATGCTCTCTACTGTCGAACTTAGCGGCCAATCTCTACTTCAGATCGTGAACGATATTCTGGATTATACCAATATCGAAGCTTGTAGCGGAAATTACGATACAGATTCCATCATCCTCAGAGAGGAAATAGAATCCGCTATCGACGCGTTTTCCGGCTCAAACAACCCCAACGACTTGAACATTTCTTACTGGATCGAGCCCTCCATCCCGGAAGTCATCACAACCAACTCATCCTACCTCTATCAGATCCTGCACCGACTCATCGACAACGCGATAAAATTCACCCAATCCGGCAACGTCGAAATTAGCTGCGCAGCGCGCCGACTCGCTGAAAATAGATCGGAGATTCGAATCAATATTTCGGATACAGGAATTGGGATCCCGCAAGACAAGCTCAGAACGATCTTCGACTCCTTCTCTCAGGCCGATAGCTCCAATACGCGGCGCTACGGCGGCACCGGCATCGGTCTCGCCATCGCCCGCAAAACCGCGCAGCGAATGGGAGGCGACATCACCGTCGAAAGCGAAGTCGATCGAGGCTCGACCTTCAAAGCCAGCTTCGAAGTCAAACACGCCCAAACGCATGCCGGTCCGGCCTTCGAAATCTCGCCCATTCTGCAGGAAAAATACGTGCTTATCGCCGAGGACGACCCCATAAGCCAAGACATCCTCAACAAATACCTTACCCAATGGGGAGCCAAAACCGAGATCGCCTCCAACTGGAAGCAAGCCTCCCATCTTCTTTCAAGCTTCGGGCGCTACGACCTCGTCTGCGCCTGCGAGTCCCTCGTCGAAAGAGCTGGCGACGAATTCGAAAACGCCCTCTACCTCTCTGGCATCGAGCGTGTCGCCATGCGTCTAAAGCACGGCTCGAAAAAAGACGACGAACCCTGGGCACTCTCCTACGCCTCGCCGATCAAAGGAAAATTCCTAAAGGAAATATGCGAAACGCTCCTAGCCGAAGAAACGCTCTTCGACCCCAACATCAAACTCTCCCAATTCGCCGATGATCGACCGCTTAAGATCCTGCTCGCCGAGGACAACAAGATGAACCAAAAAGTAGTCACCATAATGGGCCAGAGTCTCGGCTATGACATTTCCATCGCGTCCAGCGGACGAGAAGCCATTGAGGCCGTCAACAACGGCAATTTCGATCTTGTTCTCATGGACATTCAAATGCCCGACATGGATGGTCTCGAAGCCACTCGAATCATACGCTCGTCTACCACGCTTTCAACCCAGCCGTACATCGTAGCCGTCACCTCGAGCGCCCTCGAGGAAAGTCGCAAAGCCTCCGAAAGAGCCGGCATGAACGCCTTCGCGATCAAGCCCCTCATTCGCGATACCATGGTCAAGCACCTCATCGCGGCCCACCAGTCGATTCACGGTCCGAACTAAACTCGCTCACCACGCCACTCTGATGGCAAATTCTAATAATCGATGAAAAAGCCCGTCCAATCGACCTGGGGTTGAAATTACATCAGCCATCAATTGGATATCGATCGAAATTAGATGGCCGACCCTGTCCTCAGCCATCGGGATAATCACCCAGTTTTGCCTTCGTCCCAACAAAATGAATTGAAGAAATTGCTTCTTCTAGCTATTCCGTTTCTGGCTTCCTCCATCGCGAACTCCGCGGCTGCAGTCGAAAACGAGTTTCAACTCGCGCCCCCCTTTCGCTTATTCTCCAAAATCGATATCGGGGCAAAAGCCCCACTAGAAGAACTATCCTTCGACTCCATAGGACGCCTTCTCGTCTACTCCCGTCATTCCGTCACTCAATTCGACGGGCGCGCTTGGAACCGTATCCAATACCCAATCGCCAATGCTTCTGACAATCGACAACGCATCTTCGCGGACGAAACCGGCCAACTCTACGCTGCAGGCCCCAACGAGTTAAGCCAACTGCGGATCCAAGGCTTCCAACTCATTTCGCAGAGCGAGATAGCGCCTCCCGAAGCCCTCGATTTACTCGACGGAGAAACCGCCCAAGGATTGATCCGTCTCGACGGAGACCGCTATCTCTACTCTGCCACTCGCCTCGCAGTCCAATCCAAGAATGGCGCGGCGCGAAGATTCCCCCCTTTTTCCCAAATACGATTGATCTTGGTACACGACGATCACCTTCTCGTCGCAGACGCTGATCAAGGCCTCTTTCGAGCGAGCCAAGAGGCTCTGGAAAATGTCTCGCGGCGAATCAAAGACTTCACTTGCTTCGCCAAAAGCCCCGATCGCCCTACCCTACTGGGTACGCGAAACAACGGCATCTACAAATACGACGGAAACGATCTCGCGCCATGGAGTGAACTCGACCATCGACTCCGCCAAAGCAAAATCACCGCGATTTCCTATCTTGACGAAACGCGTATCGCCATCGCGGCAGAGGGTGAAGGCATTTACATTGTCGAATCCTCGGGCCAAATCTCTCAGCAATTTGGAAGAGCGATCCACAAGCAGCTGCTCCAGACTAAAAGACTCGAACTTGGCTCCGGAAACATCCTCTGGGCACTCACACCCTCAAGCCTCGCTCGCATCGATTTCGGCTCCGCCTACGAATACCTTTCACCCCTCCTCGACGCGCCCTTGACTAATCCTAGCATCGCTCTCCAAAATTCCGATCTCTGGATCAGCGCATCCGGGCAACTCCTAAAAAGCGTCCGCAATTTATCCGGCGCCATTAGCGGCTTCGATTCCTTCGACCTACCCCTCAATCCCAAAATCAACGCCATCGCTTCAACCGAACGCGGTATCGTCTGCATAACTGATGGCGCTCTGTACCAGAAAAATCAATACAGTGACGACTTTAGACGGGTGACCCTCACTGGCGGAAATTCCGTCGCCACATTCGAGCAAGCTCCCGACTTACTGATAGTATCGTCTCAACAGAAGCTCCACTTGCTCGGTTACAAGAACAACGCCTGGACCTCTCTCGCCGCCGGCATTGACCTCCCTTCCACCCCTAAGCAATTCATCGAAGAGTCAAGCCGCTCGATTTGGTTCAGCCTAGAGTCGGGGAAAATCGGCCGCTTAAACATAGGCTCAGAAGGACCCCTCATCGATCTCTTCAACGAAAACCATGGCTTGCCCAGCGGGCCCACCACTATCAGCAAGCTCGAAGGCAAGATTCTCTTCTCGAAAAACGCGGCCATTTACGAGTTCGAAACCCACTCGCAACGCTTCGCCAAGACGGACAGTCTACCATTCGGCCTAAATCCGCAAACGCTGCGCGGCGCCTTCGTCACGCGGGATGCTGATACAAGTCTTTGGATCTCGTCCCCACACGGAAACTACAAAGCTGACATTGTAGACGGACAAGCCGGAACGCCTTACGCCGTCAGCAACCTGAAGCACATCGACATTCAGAAAATCCTCAACTCGGAGAACTCAACCTGGATCATAGGCAAAAACGAAATCGCGAAGCGAAGCCCCAATCCAGACAAAACCGCTTCGCAGAAATTCGAAACCTTCTTCGACTACATCCAAGTACTGAATACAGAAAAAACGCTCTATTCGATCAACCAGCCAAAATCCGGTGACCCTATCGAAATCCCCTACAAAGACAACGATATAGAAGTTCGACTCACAACCCCAAGCCTCCAGTCCGATTACGAAATTCGCCACGAAGTGAAACTCATTGGCTTCTCCGAGGATTGGATGCAGCTGGAAGAACCTAACCGATTTGTCATCGCCAATCTATCCGAAGGAGACTACGCTCTCACTGCTCGATCGATAGTAGGTGGCGAGGTTGCCAGCTCGACCGAAACCTTCTCTTTCAGCATAGCTCCCCCCATATATCGAAACCCGCTTTCATTTCTGCTATACGGTATCCTCTTCGCCACTACCGCCCTTATTATAGGTCGAAGACTGTCGCTAAAAACGAAAGAGGAAAACGTTAAACTATCCCAGACAGTCGAGCGAAGAGCCGAAGAGCTCAAGCGCATCAACGCGCAACTCCAAGACAGCGCCCAAGCCGCCGAATCGGCAAACCGCGCCAAAAGCTCTTTCCTCGCATCCATGAGCCATGAGATCCGCACTCCTCTCAACGGCGTCATCGGAATGACCAGCCTACTCAAGCAGACG
>JBCCZW010000389.1:0-4847 GCA_039186805.1 Verrucomicrobiota bacterium | reverse complement strand
CTTCGTTGGAGAAAGGGCGTTCGCTTCTGTTGATCGACTTTATGGGCGTATCGAATCGCGAGCAGGCCAATGAACGCATTCAGTTGGCTTTGACGCGAATGGCTGGGCAGAAGGGGCCCGTCAAGCGCGTGCTTGAGAAATTGGGTGAGCTAAATGAAATCCGATTGGGTCCTTTTGGCTTTAAGGGTCTCAATACGGTGAGCGCTTCTCCTCCTACTTTAAGTCAATTATTGGCGGCAATTGAGGAAATTTCTCAGTCTAAGAAGATAGCTGTATTCATGGATGAAATACAGGATTTGCTGGACATGGATGATGGAGAAGCTTATCTGAGCGAAATGCGCGGAGCGATTCAGCATCAAGAGGCATTGGCGTACGTATTTGCGGGGAGCAACAGGGAACGGATGCATCGGGTTTTCGATCATAGCAAGAGTCCTTTCTTCAAGCAGGTGATCGATATTGACCTAGGTCCGATCCCCCTGGAACGGTTTTCAGCCTGGTTGGCTGAACGTTTTAGAGAGGGTGAGCGTTTGGTCGCTGATGGCGTGTTGGAGCGAGCCTATGCTCTCTGCAGAGGGATTCCGGGAGATCTGCAGAGGGTTTGCTATGAAATGTGGGAGTTGAGCGGGAAAGGTGGAACCGTGGAGTTAGAGACTTTAATCAGCAGCTTAAAGCTGATTTTGGACTCGAGAAACGACATGTACTTGATTGGCTACCGAGCGGTTGTGAAGTCTCAGCAATCGGTTTTGTTGGGGGTCGCTTGCGTCGGCGGTAATAAGGTGAAAGGGAAGGGTTTTGCCGATTTGGTAGGCTTAGCGAGCGGTACCGTGAAGCGGGCCGTGGATGCCTTGGAGGCGCGAGGCGAACTCCTGAAGACCTTGGAGGGGGAATACGTTTTTAGCGATCCCTTTTATCGGTTGTGGGTAATGAGGCTCAATCCGTATGCGACCTTGAAGCGCAACCCGAATCAACCGGATTTACAGATCGTTTCTAGGCTGGTTTAACAGCCTGATTAAGATCGGATGAGGTGGACCTAGTTTGTCTTTAGTCGCCTTATAGGCGGAAGTACTTTCGAAGTGCCGGAGGGTGCCTGGCAAGGAATCGCTGTTGGTTGAGAATGCGATTTGATCGTTTCCCAAGTGCAACCTTAGTATTTCGGCTCCGGAACCCGAGAAGACCGAGTGCCCGGAAACGTATTCGGGGTATGGCGGCGCTTCGAGCAATGAACGCCAATTTAGGTCTGCCTGGGTTTTGTCGTTCCCGTCCTGATCGGCTTTCCGCATTGCGTGAATCAGGAAACTTTTTGAGCGTGTAGTTGTTAAGAATCTACTTAAATATATCGTATGGCGATAGGACGAAGGAGACGTTTGGAGGGGATTTTATTTCTGGCTAAGGTAGAAGCGCCAGCTTTTGTGGTGGGTGACTTCTTCGGCACCTTGGGTGGCGTAGCTTTCGCACGAGAAGCCTTTGACGGTGGAGCCGTCAGCTAACTCGATGTTGGCAATGCCGAGAGGGGCCGGGATTTGAGAAATGAATTTGGCCCATTGGGTTTCGGGCAGGTTCCAGATTTCGACTTCGATGGATTCTCCTTTTTCTTCATCGCGGACCATACCGGGTTTGGGGGGAGTGGCGCCTGGGAGAGCGAAGAGCCGGTAGGCCTTTGCGGTCTGTGTCGATCTGTTGAATACAGCGCCCAATTCGGTGAGCTGGGAATTAAGGGGGAGGCCGGTCATGTGGGCGCCGCAGACGAGGATGGGTTGGGTTGCGATTGGGGCGGGTTCGAGCTTTGAATGGACTTTGTGAGGGGTTGCTCCGAGGGGGAGGTCGCTTGCTCGGTGGAGTTTGTCGGCGAGCTTGAGGAGCTTGTAGTCGTGAAAGGCGGGGGCGATGAGGGTGATGCCGAAAGGCATCTTTTCTTTGGTGAATCCGGTAGGGGTGGCGACCGAGGAGAGGTCGAGGAGATTCATGAAGTTGGTGTAGTATCCAAGGTTTGAATTCAGCTGGATGGGGTCGGCTTCTAGTTCGGCGATTGTGTAGTGCGTGCCGGCGGTGGGAGTCAGGAGGAAGTCGACTTCGTCCCAGAGGGCTTGAGACTTTTGTTTGAGCTCTTGGAGTTTGTAGGCGGCATCGAAGGCGTCGACTGCCGTCCCTTCGATCCCTTTTTCGATAATGGCTCTGGTGATGGGGTGCAAGCTTTCGGGAGCGTTTTCGATTAGGTCTTGGATGGCCCAATAGCGTTCGGCGACCCAGGGACCCTCGTAGAGGAGAAGAGCGGCTTCGAGTAGCGGGGAGATGTCGACTATCTTTCCAGTGAAGCCGAGGGACTCCATGCGTTTTACCGCGGCGAGGAACTGGTTTTGGTATTCATCGTTGCCGAAGAATTTGAGTTGGGTGGGATCGGGTACCCCGAATGGGGCGCCGTCGCGGAAGACTCGGGTGGGGCTTTCGAGGTGGCTTGGATAGGGGCGGGAGTAGCCGTCGGCCGGGTCGAATTGGGCGGCGGTGTCGAGGACGCGTTGTGCGTCCCCGACGTTCAGGGAGAAGACGGAGATGCAGTCGAGAGATTTGCAGGCAGGAACGAGGCCTGTGTTGGAGAGGAGTCCGCGGGAGGGTTTGAGCCCGACTAGATTATTGAAACAGGCGGGTACGCGACCAGAACCGGCGGTGTCGGTCCCAAGGGAGAAAGAGACTTGTCCTTTAGCGACGGATACGGCGGAACCGGAGCTTGAGCCGCCAGGGATGTAGTTTGGATCTAAGGCGTTGCCGGGGACGCCGTGGGGCGAGCGGACGCCGACCAGGCCGGTGGCGAATTGGTCGAGGTTGGTCTTGCCGACGGGGACCGCGCCAGCGGCCCGGAGCTGGGCGACGACGAAAGCGTCGTTTTCGGGAAAGTATTTATAATCTGGACACGCGGCGGTGGTTGGGAGGTTGGCGACGTCGATGTTGTCTTTGACGGCAAAGGGAATGCCGTAGAGAGGGAGGGATGCGGGGTCTTTGGATTCGAGGGCTACGGCGTGCTGGAGGAGGTTGTCCTCGGTGTCTAAGGTGATCCAGATTTTGCGGTCGTCGGCTGCAATACGGCGGAGGGACTCGCGGACGACGTCCGAGACTTTGAGCGTACCGGAACGGTAGGCTTCTTGGAGGGATTGAATGTCGAATGAGTGGTTCATAACAAATCTTCTATCCTCCATCTTCATCCTCCTCTTCTATCACATCTCCCTCTCCGTAGCCTGCGGCTTCCTCGTCTAAAATCTGACAATCAAACTCAAACTTTGAGAGTAAGCCAAATAGCATCTTGGAGATAACAAGGAGACTGGTTTTTCCAGGTTCAACTTCCTCATTTGGTAGGAACCCGCGAGCAACGATAACATCAAGGCACGACGCGCATTCTACGCATGAGCCATTGGCGATCTGCCAGAAGCGAGATCGATCCTTTGAGGATCGCTTAACGTTGCCTTCGGCGATGTTGAGAGGAATGCTTGTAGATGCTCGGTCAAGCTGATCGCGTACGGAATATTTTGCTGGAATCTTCTCAAGGATTATTGACGTCCAAGATACGAATTTGATCGATTCTTGGTAAACCTTTAAGTTCTCGTGAGCGAAAGGCATTGACTGATGGAATGCTAAATTGGGTTGGAGAGGATAGAAGATGAAGATGAAGATGAAGATGGAAGGTAGGTTGGGTGGAGGAGATAGAAGATGAGGATGAAGATGGAGGATGGAAGATTTTTAGTCTTTTATAATCGCTAGGGTTTGGCCTTTGTTGGTGGGGGAGCCTTCGGAGGTGAGGAGGGTTTCGATGGAGCCGTCAACAGGGGAGGTGATGTTGATCTCCATCTTCATAGATTCGACGATGAGGAGGAGGTCGCCTTTCTTTACTTGGTCTCCCTCTTGTACGCAAATTTTCCATACGCTACCGGGTACGTGGCTTTGGATGGCGCGGCATCCTTCGGGGATCTCGCTTTCATCGAGGGCGCCGACTGAGGCTTCGTCTATTTCAAAGGTGGCTTGGCCGGTTTCAATCCAATGTTGGCGTTCGGCGTCGAAGGCGGCTTGTTGCTTCTCTTTGAAGGTCTTTATACTATCGTCGTTTTCCGTGAGGAACCTATTGAAGTCGGCTAGATTGAACTCGCTTTCTTCTACGCGAAGCTGGAAGCGTCCGTGGACGAAGTCTTCTCTCATTTCGAGTAGTTGCGCGGCAGTGACTTCATAGAATCGAATTTGGTCGAAGAAACGGAGGAGCCAGGGCTTTCCTTCCTTGAAGTCTTTGGTCTGCTTGTAGCGGTTCCACATTTGAACCGTGCGTCCGACGAATTGATAGCCGCCGGGGCCTTCCATGCCGTAGACGCAGAGATAGGCGCCGCCAATACCGACGGCATTTTCCGGCGTCCAGGTGCGGGCGGGATTGTATTTTGTAGTGACGAGACGGTGACGAGGATCTACTGGTGTCGCTACGGGGGCGCCGAGGTAGACGTCTCCAAGTCCCATGACGAGATAACTGGCGCTGAAGAGGATGTCTCTGAGATCTTGGATTGAGTCGAGCCCGTTAATGCGTCGGATGAACTCGATGTTGGATGGGCACCAGGGGGCGTTTTTGCGGACGGATTCGTATTTTTGGATTGCGAGCTTGGTAGCTTCGTCGTCCCAGGAGAGGGGGAGGTAGACAGTCCGCGTGGGGACCTTCATCTCCTTTATCGGAGGGAGTGCTTCTTCGATTCGCTTTAGGTGATCGACTAATTCGTCGAGCGGAAGCTGCAGGCTTTCGTAGTGTATCTGCAGAGAGCGTATCCCTGGAGTGAGTTCAAGAATGCCCTCTATATTCTGAGCCTTGACCGCTTCCATTAGCGCGT
>JBCCZW010000388.1:0-4850 GCA_039186805.1 Verrucomicrobiota bacterium | reverse complement strand
CCGGCCAGTTTATCCCACTTCGCGCCAACAGGGCCCAAGGCCACGAAGTCGCAGAAATGCGTCTCCAATCTAGCAAGCTCCCTGTTCGCGGCAGCGTGATGAAATAACTGCCCGAATAAAAGGCCAAACTCCAGACGGAAGTGTCTCCACTTCCGCTACTTTGCTCGACTTCCGCTATGAAAACGCGAGTCCGGAGGCCTCGCGCCAGCTGAGGATACGCGATCGGCGATCGCGTCTACAGTTTTCGGGTGTAGTGGCGGATTTGGAAGTCTTCTTCGTCGCGGAGTAGTTCGTTGAAGTCGAAGAGGTGTTCGAACTTAGGGAAGTGGATGTCGCCTTCGACATCGCGTTTGACGATGGTAACGTAACAATCGCTGCATTGCGGCAGGGCGAGTCGATACACTTCGCCGCCGCCGGCGATCCAGATGGACTGGGGGAAATCGTTTTGCTCGATCTCGTCGAGACTGCGGATTTGGGCAACGCCTTCGGGGAGGTCCTGTTGGCTTCGGCTGAGGACGACGGTTTGGCGTCCGGGGAGGGCGCGGCCGATGCTGTCCCAGGTTTTGCGGCCCATGATGAGCGTGCCGCCCATGGTGGTTTTCTTAAACCACTTGAAGTCTTCTGGGAGGTGCCAGGGGATTTCGAGGCCGTTGCCGATGACTCGGTTTTCGGACATGGCCCAGATGGCGCGGTAGGGAAGGTTCATAACCAGGGGTCAGGTGACAGGAAACAGGGGACAGATCTTTCATCGAGCTTACTCTCGATGCTACTTTTGACTGACTCCTGATGCCTGTCTCCTGTCATACTGATATGGGGGCTTTGATGGTTGGGTGAGGGTTGTAGTCGGTGAGTTCGAAGTCTTCGTAGGTGAAGTCGGCGAGGTTTTTGACCTCGGGGTTGATCTTCATTTTGGGGAGAGGTCTTGGTTCTCTTTCGAGCTGTTTTTTGGTTTGCTCGATGTGGTTGCTGTAGAGGTGGAGGTCGCCGAAGGTGTGGACGAATTCGCCGGGTTTTAGGTCGGTGACTTGGGCGATCATCATGGTCAGGAGCGCGTAGCTGGCGATGTTGAAGGGGACGCCGAGGAAGAGGTCTGCGCTGCGTTGGTAGAGCTGGCAGGAGAGTTCGCCTTTTTCGGTGTTCACGTAGAACTGGAAGAGGCTATGGCAAGGGGGCAGCGCCATGAGGTGTAGCTCGCCGGGGTTCCAGGCGCTGACGATGAGGCGGCGGCTGGTGGGGTTGTTTTTGATTTGGTCGACGAGTTCTTCGATTTGGTTGAGGGAGCCGCCTTCGGGGGTCTTCCAGTCTGTCCATTGGGCACCGTAGACGCGGCCGAGGTTACCTTCTTCGTCGGCCCACTCGTCCCAGATGGTGACTCTATTATCGTTGAGATATTTGATGTTGGTTTCGCCTTTTAGAAACCAGAGGAGCTCGTGGATAATGGAGCGTAGATGAAGCTTTTTGGTGGTGAGGCAGGGGAAGCCCTCCTGTAAGTTGAAGCGGGTTTGGGCTCCGAAAACGGAGTAGGTGCCGGTGCCGGTTCGGTCGTCGCGGTATTGGCCATTGTCTAGTACGTGTCGAAGAAGTTCGAGGTATTGCTTCATGTGGTTTTGGAAGAAAGGAAAGGGAGGGGTGAAGCTTGGGCAATGGAATTTTGGTGATGGGTGGCGAATAGTCTTACGAGGAATGGAGCGACGAAAAGAGCCAGAACGAAGTGGAATGGAGTTTTGCGAATCGGATAGCGGATGCCCTCGGTCTCTTCGGGTTCTCAAGAGAGTCTATGTAACCTGTAGTAAGATCGGAAAGACCCACCTAGCCGAAGAACAAACGGAGTTAGCCGCCCTTGGAGACGACTTTCATCACTTCCTCAAAGAAAGCTAAAGCAGGACGGATACAGCGAAACCGGGTATTCTTAGCGGGTCCAGAGAGCGAAAAACCCGTTATTTTGAGGCGACAAGTTCTGAGATCTGCGAGTGTAGAATGTCGTGCGGCATTCGGCCGACGTGGCGGTGCTGAATTCTGCCTTCTTTATCAATGATGAAAATGGTAGGGATGGAGCGTACCATGCCGAAAGCGTCGTAGAGGCTTTTGTTATCGCGGGCAACGATGTAGTTCATTCCGTACCGCTTTACGAATCCGTCAAGGTTGGTGTGAGGTTCATCGACCGATATCCCTATTATCTCAACGTTATCTTGACTGAAATCATTCCGAAGGTTGACGAGCGAGGGGATTTCTCGTTTGCAGGGTCCACACCAAGTAGCCCAGTAGGCAATTAGGGAAACTCTCCCTTTGAGATCGTGACCGGTGAGTTGTTGACCGTCGATTGTTGCCACTTGCCAGTTGGGGGCGGGGGTTGCTCCAGGTCTAGATGCTGCGTTGGGCTCGTGGGAGTGCGCTCCCAGGCCTATCAGATCTCCGGCGACGCACAATGGGCAGCTTTGAGTACCGAGACTTAAGCCGATGTAGGCGGCTACTGCTCCGATAAGCATGAGGTTTCCCCATTGTTTCTTCAAAAAATCCATATTCTAGTAACAGGTCTCTTTTTCGAAGACGAAACGCGACGGAGGCTGATTTCGAGAAAAATAGCCGAGTCGTTACAACCTGTCTACCGGTCCGTATAGGGGGACCGTGTTTTCTTTGCGGATCCAGCCCGTTTCTCCGTTGGGCAGCTCGAGTTGGAACCAGCCGAGGAACTCCTTCTTCATAAGACCTATGGAACCGTCTTCGATGGTGGTGGAAATAGTGGGAAGCTCGGATTCGCTTTCCGCTTCGGGTTCCGGTTGGGGCAAGTCAGCGGGGACGCTCTTGAGTTGGCCGTCGCGAACGACGATCACGGCTTTCGGCGATGCCAAGTATTCGTATTTTTGATGCGCCCAAATCGCTGTAACCGATGCCGCAAGAGTGGGAGCCACCAGAATAGCTGCGATGAGTCCGAATGGTTTTGCTCGTTTGATATATCGGGAGATTACGAATAGGAGTAGGAGACAGGTGGCGATTGAAAGGCTAGATGAGTAGAGCCGCTCCCATTCGGCGGGGGATAGGGAATTGGCAACGCCAGTGAGACCCTTGTCTTCTAGGAAGTCTTTGAAGACTGGATAATAGGCTCCCGTCTTAGAGAGAGCGAGTTGGGCGTTCCAATTGAGCTCTGGGGAACGAGGGTTGAGGGCGTAGGCGGAGGTCCAGTAGGCGAGCGCTCGGCCCCAGTCTTCTTTCTGGGCGAAGGACAGGCCGAGGTTGTAGCGATGGGCCCAGTTATTGGGTTCGTCTTGTAATTGCTGGAGCCATACGTCTGCCGCTTTGTCGAATTCGCCACTGTTGTAGTGCGCGACGCCTTGGTTTGCTTCGGACGAGTGACTTAGAAAAGCCAGAGCAAACGCGATGGCGACTGCGCTCGCCCAGGCTGAAGGGGCGAAGAAGTTGGAGAGTGAAAGCGAGGGGCTGCCGATTCGATTGAGAGCGTCTCGAAACTCGGCGAACCAGTTGTCTGAGACCTTGGTCGGCGGCCCATAGAGTATGCGATCGGACTCTTCCCAGAGATTCCTCCAATTTTCAGCAGTATTGGGCGCTTTGCTTTTTGCGACGGCCGCCGCTATCTCATCAGCTGTCGGTTCTTCTGTGGGAATTCGCCAGAAGGTTTTGGCGGCTTGGCGCCAGCGGCGCTGATGCTCCCTCATAGGTTCGCTTTCAAGCGATGGGGGGAGTGAGGAGAGTTTCTTAAGTTCTCGATGGGCTAAACGCCGGGATTTGTTGGGGTCGAAAATAAAGGCGCGGATCAAGGCGATGAATAGCCATGCGATTGAGGGAATAATGGGTATCCAGACCAAGGATATGAGTGAAATGCGACCGGTTGCGATGGGAGCCAGGTATCCCTCGGCCGCCGCATCTCGAGGAAGTTCTATGGGCTTGTTTGCGCTGTCGATCCCCACGGGAGCTTCGATGGGGGGTAGTCCATTGGACGGGTCGTTGCTTGGATCGTTGGATTGAGGCTGGCCTGCGACGCTTGGCCCGACGGAAGCGGTTATGGGATCAATGCGAACGGTTGTCGCTGGAATAACGGCGGTTTGGTAGGTTTCGGAAGCGGGATCGAAGTAGGAGAATTCGACAGGTCCGAGTTGGTATTCGCCGGCTTTGGTGGGAATGAGCACGATATCCTCTATTTGGATACCGGTGAACAGGTCGTCATCTGGATGCTCAGTTTTGAGATTCGGCTGGATGTTTTGAAAGTCGGAAGGTTTATTGCGAGGAGGAAGTCCGACGCCTTGAGGCCAGTTTCCTTTGCCGCTCAAGGTGAGAGTCCAGGTGATGGGTTCACCGACTTGGACTTCTTCGGGGACGATTTTGGATTCGAGCTTGAAGTCGCCCACCGCGCCCTTGAATGAGAGGGGGGCATTGTCGGGCAGCGGTTGAATTTCGAGGATGCCGGGATTGCTTGAGACTGCGATGTCTTCGGTGACGTTTTCCGAGAAGAAACCGAAGCCTCGAGAGCGTCCTACGACGACCGTTGCGGTTTGGTTGGCCGACTCGAGCGTGACTGTACCGGCTTGGGTCGCTAGGGCTTCGGTGGGATAGATGACGCCCGAGTAATCCTTGTTGTTGCGTCCGGTGAAGTTGAGTCGTTCGTATTCAGTGAAGCCGTTGGTGACCAGTCCACTTGGCTCCCATGCGGGTCCGGTGATCGAGGACACTTGTTGGTCTTGGCGGAAACCGAATCGATAATAGAGCGGGAAGACCTCACCCATATATATTTTGGCGTCGGTCGTGCCGATGTCGGAGTAGAAGACGTCTTCGGGGCGAAGTCCCGTATTGCCGATAGTGGCTTCAACGACATTGATGTAGCAGCCGCTTCATTCAAT
>JBCCZW010000387.1:0-4853 GCA_039186805.1 Verrucomicrobiota bacterium | reverse complement strand
GGGTTCCGAGTGGGCTTGAGTTTTCCGGCTTCAGGGGAGCAGAGACTGTATGCGGCAGGCTCCTCGGTGTTGAAACGCGTGATCTATCGTGTGGGCGAGAAAGTCGCCACGAGGGACGGCGCGAATTTTTCGATCGAGTCGGTTGAAGAAGAAGGGGGTCTGGTCGTTTATTCGGGCGAAGGCTTGCGGACTTCGGAGGCGGATTTGACGGATATTGCGAGCGTGAACAAGCCGCACGAGCGCTTGATGAGCGCTCAGACGAGCGAGTGCTCTGTTTTCGATTTGCGTTTTGATGCTTTGAAGATGCGAAGTCGTCTCAGAAGTTCGGATACGCGCGGTTTTCTTGGGGGGCGGGTCGATTTGATTCCGCATCAGTTTTATATCTTGAACGAGGTTTCGTCTCGGCAGAATCCAAGAGTTTTGCTTTCGGACGAGGTAGGGTTGGGAAAGACGATCGAAGCCTGCTTGATCATGCAGCGTATGCGTTCGATCGGTAGGGCGGATCGCGTTTTGATTTTGGTGCCTGAGTCGCTGGTTCATCAATGGTTTGTGGAATTACTGCGACGTTTCAATTTATGGTTCAGCATTTTCGATGAAGAACGTTGTCGCGCGGTAGAGCACAGCAATCCGGGCAAAAATCCTTTTCTGGACGAACAGTTGGCCTTGTGCGGCGTGAATTTCCTTTCGGAAAGCGAAGTGCGGTCCGAACAAGCGATCGAAGCCGGTTGGGATCTGGTGATCGTGGATGAGGCGCACCACTTGGAGTGGACGCAAGAGTCCGCAAGTTCTGAATACGAGATTGTCGAGAAGCTGGGGGCGGCAAGCCCGGGTCTGCTGTTGCTGACGGCGACGCCGACTTCTCTCGGCATGGAAGGGCACTTCGCCAGGCTGCGTTTGTTAGACCCTGACCGTTATGGCGATTTCGATAGTTTCAAAGAGGAGGCGGAGGATTTTGGATCCGTTGCGGAGATCGCGGGGAAGATTGTGGATGGGGAGGATCTTTCCCGAGCGGATCATAAGGAGTTGAAGAGGATCTTCGATTCCGACCGAGAGGGATTGGAGAAGCGGCTTGAAGATTTGGATTCTGGGAAGAGAGGCGCTCGCAGAGCTTTGATAAGGGCGTTGTTAGACGAGCATGGTACGGGGCGGGTTGTATTCAGAAATTCGCGTACGAATATGAAGGGCTTCCCGAAGCGGATGTATTGTTCGGCCCCTTTGGAAGCTGGAGATGACCCAGACAAGACTCTGCTCAAGAAGCTGGTTCGCGAAATGGAGGCGGAGGCTAACGAGCATGAAGAGACGATACGCTATTCGTTTAAGGATGATCCGCGTTTGGATTGGTTGGTCGCGTTCTTAAAGGCGCGTAAAGGCGTGAAGACGCTTTTAATCTGCAAGACGCGTTTGAAGGCGATGGCGATCGAGGCGGCGCTGAAGGAGAAGATGAATGTGAAAGCGGCTCTCTTTCATGAGGAGCTCCAGTTGGTCCAGCGTGATCGCAATGCGGCTTGGTTTGCGGAAGAGGATGGGGCGCAGTTGTTAATCTGTTCAGAGATCGGAAGCGAGGGTCGCAACTTTCAGTTCGCTCATCACTTAGCGCTTTTCGATATTCCGTTGAACCCTGGTCTATTGGAGCAGCGGATAGGCCGATTGGATCGTATTGGACAAACGGCTACGATCCAGGTGCACGTGCCGTACGTAGTTGGAAGCTGTCAGGAGTTTGTGGCTGAGTGGTATCACCAGGGGCTGGATGCTTTTGAGATGTGCGTGCACGGGGGAAGGGAGTATGTCGAGAATTTTAGTAGGCGTTTATTGGAATACGCTCTTGAGTATGGATCGGGCTCCTCGCGTAAGAAAGTGGGCAGGCAAGAGCTGGAGGCGTTTATCGAAGAGACCTCATCCTACCGAGCGAAGTTGGATGAGAAATTGATGAAAGGGCGGGATCGATTGCTGGAGCTGAATTCTTTCGATGGCGATGTGGCGAATGGGATCTTGAAGCGAGTACGTCGCGCGGAATCGGATACGCGCGTGAAGGACTTCGTGTTCGAGGTGATGGATCACTTCGGAGTCCGCATCGACGAGCACGAAGATGGCGAGTCTTTCATAGATCCGAGTCACGCATATGTGGAAGCTTTTCCTTCTTTGCCGTCGGAAGGCGCTTTGGTGACTTTCGATCGCGGGCGAGCGATTTCTAGGGAGGACATTGTGTTCGTCTCCCCAGATCACGAGATCGTGGGGGATACGCTCGACCTTTTGATTAATTCGGAAAGGGGGACCTCGTCTTTTGGTATTGTAGGATCGGATACGCAAAACCTCATGTTGGAGGCGATCTTCGAGTTGGAGACGATCGCATTGAGCCGTTTGCATGTGGATCGGTTTTTGGCTCCTACCCCGATTCGGATTTTGGTGGATGTGAGGGGGACCGATTTGAGTCATGAACTGGATACGGCTTGGATGAAGGCGAATGTGGAGGAGGGGAATATTAATCGTTTCCTGGAGAGGCCGGGATTCAATAGCGAATTTCTGAACGCGATGCTTCAGGGCGCGGAGGACTTGGCTGAGACTGAGGCGAAATCTTTGAAGTCAAGCGCTCGTAAAGCAGCGAAGGCGGCTCTGATGGAGGAAGTGACTCGACTGTTGGATCTGCAGAAGATCAACAAGAACGTTCGGGAGGATGAGGTCGATTCGGCTAAGGAAGAATTGACGGGAGTGCTTCAGGCGATCGAGGACTCCAGAGTGAAGTTGGATTCTATTCGCTTGATCGTCACTGGGATGATCGATGGTTTAGAAGCGTAGTTGAAAAAGGTATACGCGGTGGGATTGCATTTTGCTCGGTTTCGCGCCACGTTTGGAATTCGAATTCTTAGTCGTTTTGAAGGAACTTGTATTGATATGCGATGAAATCGGGAGTGGGTATAGAAACCGCGTGCGCGGCTATCTCCAGGGACGAGTCAATGTATGGTTTCCCGAGGACCCGATAGGGAATACGGTGCAGCTTCTTGATGTTTTGCAGGACAGCGTTTTGAGGAGGCAGCCTGACATCGTGCATATTTCGGCGAGTTTGGGGGACACGAAGAGAATATGCTATGGCTCGGACGAGCGTTTGGTGCCGCTGGAGTTTTACGAGGAGAATGTAAGGCGGATAGTGGACTTGATTGCAGAGCGTAGCACGTCGAAGTTGATTTGGGGTTCGATACCGCCAGTGGATGAGAAGAACTTCAATCGGGAGAACGATGAGGACGGCAACTGCGATTTGTACGACTATCAATCAATCATGGAATACAATGATAGAGCGCGGTCGCTCTTATCGTCGGAAGGAATCCTGATTAATGATTTGTATGGAGCAGTGAAGGCCGCTTCGAGAGAGGATTCGTTTCGACCTAACGGAGTCCATTTTTGCGAGATCGGCTGCGAGTTATTGGCGCGAAAGATCGTGTCCTCGGTTGAGGATTGTTTGTGAGTCGATGAATTGGGGCGAGCGGCGTGTTTGCGATCAGGAAGTGGCCCCAAAGGCCGAGATTTGGATTGGGGGTATTTGCCTCAATTATGTGAATACGTTCTGCCGAAGCTAAATTTCGATATTGGGTTCCGATAGTAAAAGGGATCACTCACGGAAAATATGTCGAATTACCAACTTCCACTGAAAAAGGCTCTCGTCGAAGAGCAGTCGAATGGTCGATTTAAACTGTTCGAACTCGAGAATCCGCAAGTCCCGGTGTCGGACATTGAATTCAACAATCGCAAGGCGGCTCGAAATTGGGCGAAGAGCCGAGGCGTAGCGATCGGTGAAATCACGCCGGATGGACGGACTATAAACGGAGCCAATTAGGCAGTCGGCTAGATGGCGCTTTTAGAGCGTCCTGCGTCTCGCATTTGAGCGAGAGGACGGGTATTGAACTCTTTTACTGGGGAGTCGTGAGATGGGCTTCCCATGTGTCGTTTTTCGAGGGAAGCGATCTGGGTTGCGGCCTTAGAGTGGCGTCCCTGAAGGATCTGGGGTGTTCAACCTGTTGGGAGCGGCGAGTCGGCTCTTTAGGTGAGAACTTAAAAATTGAGTAAGCCTTCCTAAGGAAATCGATGATTTAACAGAGTTTTTATTAAAAAAGGGTCAGCATTGAGCGCTTTACTCTATTGCGGATCCCGGTAGATGCGCTAAAACAATAGGTATGGCTTTCACCGACGCTATCCCTGTGAATAGAGTATCCCGTTCATCGACTGGATATGGCGAATCGGGTCGCGTGAGGAGTCGTTCTCGCGTGGGTGGGGCGCAGTCGGTGAATATCTCCCAGGAGACTCTCGATCGGATTGCCAGAGAGAAGTTGGAGAACGCGCTGAAGTACAAGATCAGCTACAATCAGCGAGGCGCATTTGAGTCGAAAACTCCGGCCGGTATTCGGTTTTCGGCGAAGGCCTAGAAGGCTGGAATAAGGAGCTTAGGAAAAGAAAAACGCGGTACCGAGAGGTCCGCGTTTTTGTTGTTTTGAGAGCTCTTTACGTTTTACTCCACAGTAACCGACTTCGCAAGGTTGCGTGGCTTGTCGACGTCGCATCCTCGGAGATTGGCGATGTGGTAGCTAAGCAGTTGCATGGGGATGCTTGCTAGGATTGGCAGGATCGAGCGATGGCAGTCGGGGATGACGATTTCATCATCAGCTAAGCCCTCTGGGAGGGGATTGCTTTCGGATACGATGGCGATTACCGGCGCGCCGCGGGCTTTGACCTCTTGGATGTTGGAACCGAGCTTTTGGAAGATGTCGGGCTGAGAGGCGATCACGATGGCGGGACACTCCTGGCTGATAAGCGCGATCGGGCCATGTTTCATTTCCGCGGCTGGGTAGCCTTCGGCGTGGATGTAG
>JBCCZW010000386.1:0-4861 GCA_039186805.1 Verrucomicrobiota bacterium | reverse complement strand
TTCTCATCGGCGTCGCCTACGGCTCCATTTCAGGATACGTTGGCGGCACCCTCGACGCATTCATGATGCGCATCGTCGACGTTCTCTACGCCCTCCCATTTCTGATCTTCGTCGTCCTTTTAATGGTCGTCTTCGAAGGCTCCGACCACCAATTGCTACTCATTTTTATGGCGATCGGAGCCGTCGAGTGGCTCACCATGGCGCGTATCGTCAGAGGCCAGGTGGTGAATCTTAAGAACCAAGAATTCGTAGAAGCAGCCAAATCGACAGGCGTCAGCACCGCCAAGATCATCATGCGGCACATCGCTCCTAATATCCTCGGACCGGTAATCGTTTACGCCACGCTTCTGGTCCCTGCCGTAATGCTCTTGGAATCAACCCTAAGTTTCCTTGGACTTGGAGTGCAGCCGCCCGACGCTTCTTGGGGAACGCTCATAAAAGAAGGCGCGGAAAAGATGGTCGTGTTCCCGTGGCTTCTCATCATACCCGCCACCTTCTTCTCCCTTACGCTCTTCGCCATGAACTTCCTCGGCGACGGTCTCCGCGATGCGCTTGATGTAAAGTCATCGAAAGATTGAAACGCGCCAACCCCCAGCTATTGATTCGACCATGCTACGAAGCTTGAAGCCATTTCTGGAGCTGCTACGCCCCTATCGCTCCAAGGTCATTCTTTCGATCCTCCTCGGATCGATTGCAGGCCTCGCCACGGGCGGTGGGCTCGCCAAAGGAGCAGAGGTCCTATTTTCGAGCGTCCTCAGCAAGGACGCAGATCTCAGCAGAGGGCAGATAATGAGTGTCGCCGCCCTTTTTCCCGCATTATTCTTGGTCATCGGATCTTCCAGCTTCGCGAGCGCTTACTTACTGAATTCGGCAGGGCTCGGAGCCATTCGAGACCTTCGCCAACGCCTCTTCGGGCACTTGCAGAGCCTTCCTCTCGCCTATTTCCAAAAGAGCAAATCGGGCGACCTGGTCTCACGGCTTACCGCGGACCCCCAAATGCTGCAAGTGACGCTCAATTTTTTCGCTCGCAACGTGCTTACCCAGCCAGCAACCATCGTCGGTTCCATAGGCTATCTGACGCATAAAGCTCTTTCTGAAGCTGGCGTACTACAAATATATATTTGTATCCTGATTTTGCCTATAGTTATTTTTCCAATTCGCTACTTCAGCAGGAAAGTAGAAAAGAAAGCCCGCGCTCAGCAAGATGAGCTGGGTCAGCTGACGAATCGAATCTCCCAAAATTTGACTGCCGCTCGCGAAGTGCGAGCCTTCAACTTGGAAGCCCGCGAGAACAAGAGCTTCTCGGATCGCGTTTCCGCGTTTTTCGTAGCTCAGATGAAAGTCGTTAAATATTCCTACTCCCTAGGTCCAGCCGTCGAGATAATTTCCTCCATCGGTCTTTCGATCGCTTTTTTAATCGGATATAATAAAGGGATCGATAGCGGAACCTTTACCGCTATATTTCTGAGTCTTTACTTAACCTATGCATCAATCAAGAAATTAGGAGCCTTTATCAGCGAACTTAAGAAAGGAAAGGCAGCTCTAGATCGAATCAACGAAGTTCTAGAAGAGCCTATCGCAATAGAGAATCCAGAGTCGCCGATCATCAAAGACCTGACGGGTGGCGAAATCGCTTTCGAAAACGTTTCATTCGCCTACGACAACGCGCCCGCCCTCGATCAAGTCAGCGTCCTCATCCCTAAAGACTCAGTCAGCGCGCTAGTTGGACCTAGCGGAGCCGGCAAGAGCACCTTCGCCAACCTAGTACCGCGATTTTATGATGTAGAGAGCGGATCAATTCGAATAGATGGAGTCGATATACGAAAATACGAGCTTCACATGCTACGCGCTCATATAGCTATCGTATCGCAAGATCCCGTACTTTTTGATGACACTATATTCGAGAATATAAAACTCGGGCGACAAGATGCCACCGAACAGGAGATCGTGGCAGCCGCGAAAAACGCTTTCGCCGACGAATTCATAGTTGAAATGGAGAGCGGCTACGAAACCATCGTCGGAGAAAGAGGAACCAGGCTGTCGGGCGGCCAGAAGCAACGCATTGCCATCGCTAGAGCATTCCTCCGAAATGCTCCTATACTCATTCTCGATGAAGCGACTTCAGCCCTCGACTCAGAAGGCGAAAAGAAAATCCAACAAGCGCTCGACAAGCTCGTCATCGGGAAAACAGTGCTGATTATCGCTCACCGTTTCAGTACAATTAGAAGCGCCACACAAATCCTGGTCTTTAAAGATGGGAGGATAATCGATTCGGGTAAGCACTCCGAACTCTATAATCGCTGCGCTTTATATAACAAACTATACGACCAGCAGCAGGCAGCCTTGTGATTCAGAATAAGCGAATTCTTCGCAGGGTTGTCATTCGTCAACCTGCCATCACCTGCCTATATACATTTGCATTCCCAACAGCGAGATGGGAGGCCGTGAATCCGCTATCGACGAAACGCGGACCCTCCTCTGCGAAGCGCCTGCGTAAAGAGGAATCCGAGAGCATTCGCGAAATCGCTTCCGCCAACGCGTCGGAATCTCCTACCGGGATTAGAATTCCTGTCTTTCCCCCTCCCATCGCTTCGGGAATGCCTCCCACACGCGTTCCGATGCAAGGCACGCCCGCAGCAGCCGCTTGCAAAAGCACATTCCCCAAACCTTCCATGTAAGCGGGATGGACCAAGAGATCCAACGCTCCTACCCATCGCGGCAAATCATTCCTAAAGCCCGCGAACACCACGCGATTCTCCAGCCCAAGCTCGATCGCCGCAGCCTTGAGCTCCGCTTCAATAGGGCCACGGCCAAACACGATTAAGTATAGATGCGGCCAATCTGACTCCAAACGCCTTAGCGCCTCGAAAACGAGAAGATGCCCTTTGCGCTGAATCAGCTGGGCCGCGATTCCCAGAATAGGGACTTCCGGCGCCAATCCGAATTCTTCGCGCAATTCGCTTTGAGAGGCCGGACGATTGAATCGGTTCGGGTCTATGGCGCTATGGACAATGGACATGCGATCCTGCGATACCCCCATTCGCAAAAGAACCTGAAGCACTCCGTCCGATATGCAAATAACATGATTCGCGGCGCCGAAACGCATCCGACCTAACCAAGCGAACTCCCAATTATCTACTCGCCTCGAGATAACTAAGCGCTTCCCGGCAAGCTTTGCGCCGAGCAATCCCCATGTATCCGCTCCCCGGCGACTTTGCACATGAACGATGTCGGCTCTCCAAACCCGAGCCGCTCGCATCACGTGATACGCTAGGCGAATATCCAAATCTCCGCCTATGCGTGGACTGAATACCGTCGCGCCCGCTGCGAGCGCCTTGTCCGCTATCTCGGAGCCCGCGGCGCAGACGATACCGCATTCCACCCCCAGCGCCGGCAGATTCTCCATCAAGTAAACTACCTGCTGAGCGCCGCCATATAAATGCCGCCCCGTCTCGACATGCAAAACGCGTATTGCACGGGCCTTTCGGTCTTCGAAAGCTACCTTTTCCATCTTACTTAAACGCGCTCCAAATAGGGTTTCATTGCGGCTAAAACGCGCTCCACCGTGATCGCTTTCATGCAATCGAACCGACCGTCGCAGGTTGGGTGACGCCGACATGGCGAACATTCCATATGATCGTAAAGCGCTTTTCCAGGCAAGTCGCCCAAGTCCTCATAAGGACATGTCGAGCCGAAAATGCCAACCGTGGGCCTACCAAATGCCAAACTCATATGAGTCAGTCCCGTATCGACGCCAACGCATACATCCGCATGGGGTATCAAAGCCATTTTATCGTCTAAATCAGAATCCCAACCCGCAACAATTTCAGCGTCGGCTATACCTTCAACAATAGCGCGAGCGCCCTCGAGATCGCCTGGGCCTCCTAAGACAACTACCTTAGCCCCGAAAGCACCCGTCAGACGCTCTGCCAGTACATTCCAATAAGCCACGCTCCAATGCTTCTGGGGACGAGTCGTGAAAGGAAAGAAAAAAACTCTCGGTTCGACGCGCGAGTTTGAACTCCACCTCGATTCAGCCCTGCTAATACCATCAGGCGACGCTCGCAAAGACATAGCGAAAGCGCTTTCCGGCAATTCAAGGTAACGGGCCATCGCCCTATATTCTCGACAGTAACGACCTGCATACTTCTGAGGTTCGCTAACCTGTTCCCGTATCAGCAGCTGAGCTCCATCACGCGGATTGAGAATTACGCGCCGATTCGCCTCAGCGATACGGGTCCAAACGGCACTTTTGGGAATTCCCTGCAAGTCCAGAACGAGATCGAAAGCGCGGCTTCGAAGCTTCTTGCAGAAACCTCTAATCACGGTGCCGGCTTCTATCCACCGGAAAGAGCGACCCAAAGCCTGCCATTTTTTTCTCGGCAAGAGCCAAACCTCATCCAGATCCGGATGATGCTGCAGCAATTCCTCGCCTAATCCCTCCGTAAGCCAAACAAGACGCGCGTTTGGGTATTTCAATCTCAAGCCTTTTATCAAAGAAGTCGACATCACGATATCTCCGATGGCGCTTAGCCTAACAATCAGTATGTCCATTTAGAGTAACAACCCAACCTCATATAGAAAGTCGTAAGTAGCATTTCACTGCAGCAAGGGGTCCGCGTAGCGGCCTGAGGCGTCGACAAGGTCAATTTTCTATGTTCGCGCATTTGGTCAATTTAGAGTTCGAAAAAATGCATCTTTTAATCATCCCTCAATTACTTCTAATCTGAAATCTCTTTCCTTTCATTCTCTTGAAGAGGAGGCGCTCCCCAATATTCGCCTTGCGAAGAACGAATTCGCCTGTATCCAAAACATGAGGATTGACAGATTTTGCCAGGCAAAGCTAGTCGGGCTCGATCTT
>JBCCZW010000385.1:0-4866 GCA_039186805.1 Verrucomicrobiota bacterium | reverse complement strand
GCCGGTATCGAGACTACCAAAACGCCTCTCCTCGACGAGTTTGGAGACGAAGATCCGAGCGGGAAGATGATCGAAGTGAAGGAAAAGGTGTATGGTTTCGCCCACTATAACGGCTTGCCGAAACCGCTTTTCGATAAGTTTGCTGCTGAACCTCTCATGCCCGTTTGGATGTTGAACATCTACTCCGGAATTTTGGGATACATTTTGATTTTGCTAGGTCTCCTTCTTTTGTCAGGCGCTTTGCCTCGCATAACGCTACTTGCCAGCGGTCTCCTATACACGAGTTTGACTGTAGGACTCATCCTACTCAACGAAAGTGGAGGCGTAGCCTGGCTAGCGGCCCACATCATCATGATCGCCATGGCCTTGCTTCTGGTGAAGTACAACCGGTTCAGCGCGTTCAACAAACTTTAACCTATCGCTAAACTACCCAAATCTACTCCAATGAATAACCAAGAATCGAATACGAACGGCATAAATCGCCGCTCTTTCATCAAAGCAGGCGCCATCGCCGGTAGCGGCATTGTCTTCGCCTCGCCATCGATTTTAAAGGCCCAGACACTTGCTTCGGGCAGCGAAATCAACGTCGCTCTCATCGGCATCGGAGCCCAGGGACGCGTACTTCTGGACGCCATGCTCAATATCCCAGGCCTCCGCTACAAAGCGGTTTGCGACATCTGGGAATACGGGCGCCGCTACGGCCAGCGCAAGCTCCAGAGGGAAGGCTATGAAGTCAATGCCTATGAGAACATCGACGACCTTCTCGAGAAGGAAAAGGATCTCGATGCCGCCATCATCGCTACGCCCGATCTTTGGCATGAGCGTCACACGGTGGCTTGCTTGAAGGCTGGCATCAACGTCTACTGCGAAAAAATGATGGCCCGGACGGTCGATGAAGCCCGCAACATGGTCCTCGCCGCTCGCGATTCTGGAAAGCTCCTCCAAATCGGCCACCAACGTCGCTCAAACCCTCGTTACATCCACGCCTACGAGAATCTCGTGAAGAAAGCGAAGATTCCCGGCCGCATCACTAATATCAACGCCCAGTGGAATCGAGCGGTAACTCCAGACCTCGGCTTCCCGAAGAAATACGAAATTCCAAAAGACACCCTGAACAAGTATGGCTACGCCGACATGCACCAATTCCGTAATTGGCGCTGGTTCAGAGAACTTAGCGGAGGCCCGATCTCCGACCTCGGCGCTCACCAGATCGACATCTTCAACTGGTGGCTCGATGCGTTTCCGAAAACAGTCATGGCCTCTGGCGGCTCCGACTACTATCCGAATCGCGAATGGTACGACAACGTCATGACCATTTTCGAGTATGATACGTCCTTCGGCCCTGTGCGCGCATTTTATCAAACTCTTACCACCACCAGCGCAGGCGGTGGCTATTGGGAATACTTCATGGGAGACGAGGGCGCGATCAAGATGTCCGAAAACCCAAGCCTCACAAAAGTGTTCCGAGAGGAAAGAGCTCCTGAATGGGAAAAGTGGATCGACCTTTCCTACATCACGAAGTCTGAGGCTCCGCCACCAAAGCAAGATGGCAAGATCGACGTTCGCGAAACGGCTCCTCTCGCCGCATTCGAAGTTCCGATCGTACTCGACAAACCCGCGCACCAACCGCACTTGGAGAACTTCTTCGACGCCATTCGCGGCGAGGCGAAGCTCAACTCCGATGGCGAGCATTCTTTCAAGAGCGAAGTGGCGATATTCAAGGTGAACGAGGCAGTCGATAAACGGCAAATCCTCACCTACGACAAGAGCGAGTACGAAGTCTAGGGAACGAAATCCCTCAGTACTCTGTCACATTTCAAACGTATACCGATTTCAAATACATCATGAAAAAACTACTCTCCGTCTCTATTGCTGCCGCGATTGCGATGGCTGCCTCAGCTACAGCGGGCGAAAAAGCCCTCGCGCTGGAGTTTCCGCCTCCTTTCCTAACCGGCACGCCCGTTCCAGTTAACCTCCCTCACCTTGAGCCTACCAACACGCCTCCGCCAGTCATCATGGTGCCTGCGGGCGTCACCAACATCGCAGAAGGCTTAGAAGTCACTTCCAGCGACGACTTCCCGATCATTGGCGATCTAGAACTCATCACGGACGGCGACAAGGAATCGGAAGAAGGCTACTTCGTCGAGCTTGCCCCCGGCATCCAATGGGTACAAATCGACTTCGGTTCCGAAGCCGAATTCTACGGCGCCGGCCTTTGGCACTTTCACTCTCAGAAAAGAGCCTACCACGATGTGATCGTTCAAGTGTCCAACGACGAAAGCTTCGAATCGGGAGTCACCACACTCTTCAACAATGACCACGACAATTCGTCGGAAATGGGCAAAGGCAGCGACGCCGCTTACCTCGAAACAAACAAGGGCAAGCTAATCGACCTCAAGAAAGCCAAGGGTCAGTACATCCGTTTGTATTCAGCTGGCAATACAAGCAATGAGATGAATCACTACGTTGAGCTCGAAGTCTTCGGAAAGCTCTAAGAGTTCTTCAACATAGAAATTTCCACGAGGCGGCGATATCTATCGCCGCCTTGTTTTTTCTCTCATTCGAAATCTCCTGGCCGTAAATTCGATTCGTCGAATCGCCCTGTCTGCTAATTTCGACACGTTAAACCTGCGAAGACGCGCGGTAGACCGATGCCCCTCCTCAAGAAAACCCTCATTGCCGCATCCTTCCTCCTCATAATCCTTGGCGGCCTATCGCTTCGTCTCCAAAACGCCGATACGCGACAGATGCATGTCGACGAAAGCGTACAAGCGTACCAAACCTGGAAACTCGAGGAAACCGGGGAATACAAATACGATCCGGTCGATAAACACGGGCCCACGCTCTATTACCTCTCGAGCTGGTTCTCTCCCTTTCTCACGGAAGACGGCGTATTCACCGGCCCCAGCCTTAGGCGGTTTTCAATCTTCTTCAGTCTTCTATCCCTGGTCCTTATAATTGTATGGAACAGGCATCTGGGCGTCGGAGGTTCCCTCATCGCCGGAGCCCTCATTGCCTTTGCGCCCCTTCAGATCATTTACGGGGCTTACTATGTGCAAGAGGCCTCCTTTGCGTTTCTAAGCCTCGCGTTCTCCTGGGCGGCCTGGAAGGCCAGTCAATCCGGGGGCGCTGCGAGCTGGATTATCCTCGGTCTATTGGCTGGTTTGATGTTCTCGACCAAGGAAACTTCGCTTATCCACTTCGCAGCCCTCTTTCCATTGGTTGTATTTGGAATGTGGAGAAACCGAAAAGCGGCAGGCGCCTCGTTCTGGGCGGCCGGGCTCATCTCGCTCACTTCGTTCCTTGCCGTTTCTATTCTCTTCTTTTCCACCTTCTTCGCTGACTTCAGCGGAGTCTCGGATGCCTTTGGCGCCCTATTCGGCTATGTCGATCGCGCGGGCGGACAAGGGCACGAAAAGGCCTCGGCATACTACCTTCAAATCTTCCTGCCGCATACGAGCGAAGGCGTCTACTGGTCGGAGCTAATTGTCCTACTACTTTCCCTCACTTCATTCGTCCACTGGCTCACCCAACTTTCATCGCCGCGATCGACAGTCCCCCTCGCGAGAGACGTGATATCGATTCCCTTACCCGTTTTCATTGGTCTTTCGGGAATCGTCATGTTTCTAATTTATACCGCCATTCCCTATAAAACGCCCTGGCTGATGCTTACCCCTCAGCTGTTTATTTTTATAGGTACAGGATTCTCAATCAGCTGCGGCATCAGAAAGCTCTACCAAAAACTCCCCAATACTCCGAAGATGCTAAGCTTCGTATTGATTATCCTAGGGCTGACGGTAGCCAAACAGTCCTACGGGCAAGTTCAAAACGCCTGCCTTCGCTACCACAGCGACGCCCGCAATCCCTATATATACGAGCATACGAACAATCCCTTCGCAAGGCTACTAAACCGCCTTGAGGATATGGACACGCTTATTGGCAACTCGACAAGTATCGCGGTCTTCAGCCCGGACAACGCTTGGCCTCTTCCCTGGTACTTAAAAGAACGGGATCGAGTCGCCTATCAGATCGATTTGTCCCAACTCGGTAAATACGATCTCGAGATAGTGGATTCTCGTCTTGCGGACGGAATTCCCGCAAGCTACTACGATCAGTCTATTTCCGAGATCCACGGCCTCCGCCCTAACACCCATCTATTTTTGCAAATCAAAACCGAACTGTGGGATGAGTACATGGCGCTGAAATCAAAATAGCGACAACCCCGCCAATGCTCCGAGTTGATCAACCAGACGACCTTATCAGCTTTCGCCACGAAGCGATGGCCACGGATTTCTTCGCTTACCTAGGCGGACACGAGCAGAGTTATCTCAAACAAGCCGCCTACGAAGCCTTCCAGATCATCGACGACATCGAAGGTAAGCTCAGCCTGTATCAAGAAAGCAGTGACGTCTCCCGTGTAAACCTCGCCAAAAAGGGTGAATCGGTACCCGTTTCGCACGAATTCATCGAGTGCATTCAATTGGCTGCTCAAGCCTCCGAAGCGACCTCCGGAAGATTCAATGCTTTCATGGGCAAGTCAGCCCTTGCCGCAAAAGGCCAAACTCTCACGCATTTTTCAGCCGAACCAACCCCAGCTCAAAGCGAGCAACCTTCAATACAAGTCGATGCCAAGAATCGCGCCGTACAAAAACTCACAGCAGGCTCCCTCCTCGACTTTGGTGGGATCGGCAAGGGCTATGCCCTCGACAAGGCGCGCGAGACGCTCGACGAATGGGAAGTCGAGACCGGTCTTCTCAGCGCCAGCGGGAGTACCCTCCTTTTCCTTAAGTCTCCTAATCAGCCCTGGACCGCTGCTATCGGAGAGTCCCAGATTGAGATTCCCGATTTCACAGCGCTGTCCAGCTC
>JBCCZW010000384.1:0-4868 GCA_039186805.1 Verrucomicrobiota bacterium | reverse complement strand
GGCGTTTTTGGCGGGCGTGACGCGACTCTTGTAGAGCCCTTAGAAGTGAAAGCGGTTCGAACGATTCTCTGGGATACTTCCATAACTCCCAGCGCGACTCCTCTGCTTCTGCAAAGACTGCAGGACCTGAAGAATATCGGCGTTACGAATACGATCGTCACCTTGCGTTGGCCTGCGGATCCCGAAAGTGATCCCTTTTACGACCGCATCCCAGAAAATGAAGAAGATGCTCTCTTGACGATCGAAACGTTCTTAACGTTGGCTCAGGAAGAGAATCTGATAGATTGGGTGCAGATTCAGAACGAACCCGGCGGTGGACCCGGAAGCTATCGCGCCCCCGAAGAATTTCAGGCAGCTATCCCGTGGTTTGCGAAGGTTGCAGAACGGATCCGTAACATGGATCCCAACCTCAAAATCATCAGCCCGGCTTTAACGGGTTTCGAGCAGGCAATCGAAGGCGATAATCTGGTCAGCGCCATTCACGAGAGCTTGGTGACATTTAGCAACGACTATTGCGATGCCTTGGATATTCACCTTTTCTCCGAAAGCATACAGCGGACGGAAGAATACATCGCATATATCAAAACCCTAGGATCTGCGAAAGAGCTCGTGACCCTGGAATGGGCGCAGGCGAAAGCTCTGAGTGAGTTCATTTTAGAAGCACCCAACAAGGATTACCTCGATAGTATTTATGGCGGCAATCCTGTTTCTCAGAAGGAATGGGAGTCTTTCATTTTAACGGCTCCTCTCGATCCGTATTATATAATCCGAGCGGTGTCTGTCTTTCAGGAGGCGGGTATTAAGATCGCCTGCTACGCGGGTATTAACCAGTTCGGTACTCTTGAGTTAGACCGTGACCGCATTTATGACATGGTCGCTCTATATAGTAATATCACCACGGGTAACTACACTCCGACACAGCCTTTTTTTGGAGATATACAGGCGTTTGCTCCGTCTCGACAAGTAGGGGAGCCCCGGCTTATTCAGATAGCTGATATAGAAACCCTCTCTGTCGATAAGCGATTAATCACGTATCGTATTCAGACCCATCCAGGCTCGAGTTATCGTCTAGAGTTCAGTGATGACCGCATCCAGTGGGAACCGATAGGCGAATCTTTTATCAGCAGTTTAAATGAAGTGATCATTACAGTGCGTGATGAAGACGCTCGAGATCCGCTTTTTTGTCGCGTGGAAGTCTCAAACTAGCGGAGGGCTTTCGAACCGGAATTCAGACAGCGTGAGAGTTCTCGGCAGCCCTAGATTTGGGGAAAGGTTTCTAAGAGAGTGTCCAATAAGTCCATATCTTCACGCTTTTGCTGTATTTTCGCTCGAAGTTCGTTTGCTCAGTTCGCAATACCCTCCGGGTATTACTCGCTTCCCAAGCCAAACTTCGCTTCGAAAATATAGCTTCAATCGTTCGAGAGCGACTTATTGGACACTCTCTAAACCGATACCTTCTTTCTGAAGACGGGCGCTATGAATCCCGCGAGGAATAGTTGAGTCGGGTGATAGCACATAATCGGTAAGAGTATCAGCCCTACATTCGTTTCGCCATTAGAGGTGAATATAACGGAAGCCATGGGCACTCCAGCGGCCAATGTCTTTTGGGACCCGCAAAAGAAAGACGCGATGCGTTCCGGCATAGTTCTCGCGGCGACGGGCGAGGCGAACCATACAAGGCTGGAAAAGACTCCCAGGAATAAGATCGTAAGGAGGATGGCGAATATGATGGAGCTCTGACTGACTTGACTCCAGACGCCGTTTTTCACGCTGTTGCAAAAGGCGGCGTACACGATGAATATGATCGCGCCATTGCTGATCTTTTTGAAGGCTCCTTTGGAGCGATTTGCCCAATCTCTCACGAATCTTCTCAGAATCTGACCAGCGATTAGGGGAACGAGTACAAGCTGCGAGAGCTTTGCGATCAATGGACCGAGAGAGCCGACTTCCGCTTTGGAACCGGTATTGAGCAGCAAGGAGCACAGTATCGGCGTCGCGAATACGCCAAGGATATTGGAGAGAGTCGTCGAAAAGAGCGCGGCGGAGCTATCGCCATCCGCATTGTTGGTCATAACGATCGCCGAGGAAATCGTCGTGGGCAAAACTGCTAGGTAAATGAAGCCCGTATATATCCCAGGGTGAAAATGGCTTCCCACGAGAACGAGCGCACCCAGCATGATGAGCGGGGCGAGGACGAAGTTGCAAATTTGGCAGTAGAGGTGCAGCTTCACTTTCGCCGCGCTTTTGAGAATCTGCGTCGTCGGCAAGGAGAGTCCTTGTATCAAGAAAGTAAGGGCGACCAGAGCTTTGGTTGTGAACTCGCTTTTCAATAGTCCCCCTTGTGCTCCGAATTCGGGAAACAAGGTAGCGGCGATGACGGCGGCGATGAGGGCGAGCGTGAACCCCTGGCTTTTTAAGAAGGAAGGCATCTGAACGGAGTAAGGAAAGCGGGAGGGTTTAGGACTTCTTCAAGGTTTGCAAGACGATGAGGTTCATCGCTATGGCGGTGAGGCCGGCGGTGGCGACCTTTGAAGAGAGAATGGCGGCTAGAAACTCGGGGAGTTCTTTGACGAAGTGCTCTTGTGAGGGAAGACTGAAGGCGAGTCCGAGGCTTACGGCGATGACTAGCATGTTAGCGTTGTCGAGAGGCTCTTGCAGGATCATGCGGACTCCGGCGCTGGCAATCATGCCGAAGAGCACGAGGGTCACGCCGCCGAGTACGGGGTTGGGCATGGCGCCGAAAAGGTAGCCGGTTTGGGGCAAGAGCGCCGCCGTTATCAGGATTCCGGATACGTAAAAGCCGACTTGGCGACTGCCGACTCCAGTGAGCTGAATAACGCCGTTGTTCTGTGAAAAGGTGGCGGTCGGGAAGCCGTTGAAGAAGCAGGCGAATGCGCTGGTGATCGCATCGGACAGGATGCCGCCTCGAATTCTATTCCAGAATTCGATGCCTCGAGTCTTCATTCCCGAGAGACTTGCGGTAGCGGACAGGTCGCCGATGGCTTCTATGGAGGATACGATGTAGATGATGGCGAACGGTATAAGCAGTTCCCATTTGAAGGCCAAGCCGTAGGCGAGCGGGGTGGGGATCCTTATCCAGTTTTCGCTTTGCCAATCGGGCCATTGGATGATGCCGAAAAGGGAGGAGACTAGGTAGCCCGTCGCGATGGCGATGATAGGCGCGTACATGCGTACGGCTTTTCGTTTAGAAATCTGGGTAGCGATCAGGAGGGCGATTACGGTTGCGGCGACGCTGGCGCTGATGATCCAGGTGGTCGTTTCTCCGACGCCTTTCGCAATGTAGTAACCGGATACAGGTATGAGATCTACGCCGATTGCCAGGACGACGATACCGGCGACGAGTGGGGAGATGATCGATCGCAGCGCTGGTAGTGAAAAAGCCAGTACGAACTGAAGCGGCACTGCGGCCAGGGCCATGCCGCAGGCAAGAGGGAGTCCGCCTTCGTTGCCCGCGCGGAGGAGGAGATCGACGTAGGCGAAACTGGTGCCATTAATCGAGAGCAAGCCTGAGCCAACGATGCCGAAACGCTTGGCTTGGAGAAAGGTGCCGATTCCAGAGGCCAGAAGCGAAATGGCGATAAGGTGGGCTTGGGTTTCGGGGTCTACGCCCACGACGGATGCGAAGATTAGGCCAGGCGTTATGCAGCCCACGAACATCGCGATGGTTTGCTGAAGGGCGGCGGCGGCTGCCTTTCCGGGAGGCATGATCGCGTCGTGAGGATAGAGCAGTGTGGAAGGGGTTTCGGTCGAAGGCTGAGGGTTTGACATGACGGGTTTAGAGCAGGTTGCGAACCAACCGCGGTTCTGAGAATTTGGCTCGACGCTGGTTTGAGTTGGGACAAAGCGGTTTGCGAGATGCCGGTTTGGCGCCCCGGCCTACAGCCGGAGTGGCGAAGGGTCTCGGTTTTCTATGGTTGTCTGTATTTATCGAGTAGCCATGCGGCGGCTTGGTCAAAGGGGAGCGGATCGACGGGTTCCCCGAGCTCGGCGTGGTTCGCGCCGGGGGCGATGAGGAGTTCGCTTTCGACGCCTGCTTTATCGAGAGCGGTTTTGAGGAGTTGGGACTGCGAAAGATCGACCGCAGGATCGGCGTCGCCGTGAATGAGGAAAAAGGGTGGGTCATCACTGCTAGCGCGCGTGACGGTAGAAGCTTGTCGGTAAGTTTCGAATACGGGATGACCGGGGGGCTGGTAGGTGATGGCCCGTCCGGTAAGGCTCTGCAGCATGGCGGAGGATCCGGGAGCGGATTTGCGGGCTTCGAGGAGATCGTGGACTCCGGCAGCGGCGATCACTGCCTGGACGCGACTGGATTGCCGGCTAACCGGGTCGGAAGCCTCGGGGTTCGCTGTTTCGTCGGAGAGACCGAGGAAAGTCGCCATGCTTGCTCCGGAAGAGTGGCCCATGGATGCGATCCAATGGGATTCAATGCCGTATTTCGCGGCGTGAAATCTTACGAATTGAACGGCTCGCTGGCAGTCGGCGATTTGAGCGGGGTAGTGGTTTTTCGGCCCAAGACGGTGGTTGATGGAAAACACCGCGAAGCCACTTTCAAGGAGCGGGACGAAGCCCTGTTCGGACTCGCCGTAGAAGTCTTTGAAGATGCCGTTTTCTAGAAGCCAGAGGTCCAGTTCCTTGAGGGGTACATCATCATATTCGCCGTAGGCCGTGAAGCCGGTACCCATGATAAATATGACGCCGGCTCCGTTTGGGTTTGCAGGCAAGTAGACGTCCATGAGGAGGGCGGATCCGTGATCCATGCCATAGATGACGTTACTCTGGGTGGGCTCTGCGGCCCATGATTGGAGCAGAGGGAGAATCGCTAAAAGCGCTGAGAAGCGGTAGATCTT
>JBCCZW010000383.1:0-4882 GCA_039186805.1 Verrucomicrobiota bacterium | reverse complement strand
GTCGTAGGTTGGTATCCCGATACTCGCGGTTGGGCTTTTCGAATCTTCCGATTTCGTGCTCATGCTTGCCGAATGCGCGTACGACGCGGATACCGGTTATGTTTTCTTGGACCAGGGCGGTGAGGCGACCTTCGGCTTCATCCACCTCTTTGTAGATGTTTTTGACCCGCTTAAAGTAGAAGTAGCCGAACCACACAATTACGGGGATCAGGATGATTGACGCGAGGGTGAGCCAGGCGTTCATGAGAAGCATTATGGGGATGACGGCGATGAGCAGGATCAAGGCGCGGCCGATTTCCACGACGTGGGCAGCGAGGAAGATGCGGATCGTCTCGATATCTGAGGTGCAGCGTTGGACGAGGTCGCCGGTTTGAGTGCCGTCGATGTATTTATTAGAAAGCCTTTGAATGTGATCGTAGAGCTGGTCTTTAAGGCGTTTGCAAATCCCGTCGGAAGCTCTGGCGGCGGCCATCTTGTGGAAGTAGTTGAAAATACCCCCGACGAGACTGTAGCCGATCATTGAAATGGCGGGGAGCCAGAGGTATTTGGAGATATTCTCGACTCCTCCGATGGCGACGATGATCCCTTGGAGAAGCTTGTTTGATTCGGGCGTGTCTGAATCCAGCACGAAGTCGATTGTGGCGCTGCCGATGAGGGGCACCAGGAATTGAGCGACCGTGGCGAGGAACAGCCCCAAGGCAGCGAGCGCGTAGAGGCCTCGGTAGCCTGCGATGAGGTTCCAGATTTGCGTGTAGGCGGAAGCCTTCGGAGGAGATTCCGTCGATTTATCCATCGTTGTTCCCTATGAGTGAGTGAAGATTTGCCGGGGTTATTTGAGTTGGGAGGGAGGCTTTTGAGGGCGTCCCGATTTCAGTGAGGTCCGGGCAAAGAAAAGGCCCGCTTAAAAAGCGGGCCACATAGGGATGGGAGGGAAATTCTTTTCTTTGCGGCCCGCTGCTATTGCTTGGGACGCATCAGTCATTTTAGATTCTGATTTAAAGCGTCCCTGCTTCTCTCGAAGCTCCAACAATATTGTCTGTAAGGAATACTTTATTCATAATCAGAAGTCGTAGGTGACTATGTGAATGACTAATGGGAGATATTTGAGGTCGTGCAAGCAAAAGATTCGATTTATTTCATTTTTGCCGGTTTTCAGAGGAGAGATTGTTTAAAGAATGAGGGTAATCTGTGAGGTTTTGAGCGCTTTACTTTTAAGGGTAGGGGATGGAAAGTGGCTTTGTGAAGGACCTAGAACCCAAGGTTTACAGGGGGCGTATTGCTCCCACGCCTACAGGATACATGCACCTAGGCCACGCGAGAACCTTTTTGATCGCGCAGGAGAGAGCGAAGGCGGCGGGCGGAGATTTACTGATGCGAATCGAGGATTTGGACCAGACCCGTTGCAAGGGGGAATTTGTTTCGGCATTGGAGGAGGATTTGCGTTGGGCGGGGCTGAATTGGGATGAGGGGCCAGTGAGGGACGCCAGTTATGGATCATGCGTTCAGAGCGAGCGGCTTGGGTATTTTGAGGCGATTTGGCTGAAGTTGAGGGACTTGGGGGCAGTCTTTCCGTGCGTTTGTTCGCGGAAGGATGTCCAAGAGGCTGTTTCGGCTCCGCATCAAGAAGGGAGAGAATTGATTTATCCAGGAACGTGTAGGGAGAAATCGATTACGGATCTTGGCGAGGTGGATACCAAGAAGGTCAATTGGCGGTTTCGGGTGCCTGATGGTGAGAGAATTTCCTTTCGGGATGGGAATAAAGGAGAGGTTTCGTATGTGGCGGGGGAGGATTTTGGAGACTTTCTAGTTTGGCGAAAGGATGGCTTTCCGTCGTACGAGTTGGCTGTGGTGGCCGATGATATTGCAATGGAGATAACTGAAGTAGTTCGGGGGGAAGATTTGCTGATGTCGACGGCGAGACAGATTTTGCTGTATCGGACGCTTGGGTACGAGGCTCCCTCGTTCTACCATTGCGAATTGGTTAAGGATGAAAATGGGGAGCGGTTGGCGAAGCGCTCGAAATCAGTCGGTCTGAGGGAATTGAGAGCCAGAGGGGTCGAGCCAAATGATTTGATGAGAATGGCTCGGATTTAGCGGGACGAGTTGCGGACTGCTTTCTCGACTCCGGGGCGAGCTCACGGGCGTGGTCGCTTGGCGGGGTCGGAAGACGTGTGAGTATTAGGAAGCGGCGAACCTGAAGGAGGGCATAGCGTTGTGGGCTTTCGCTAGAGCCATCGCTTGACTTTCGGCTTGCCGCATGGAGGCGCGGTCTTCCTCGTCGATGTCGTCAAAACCCGCTAGGTGAAGGTATCCGTGTATTAGATACAAGGTGAGTTCTTCCGAGAAATCGAGTTGTTTGGCGGTTGCGTATTCGAGGGCAACTTCGGGAGAGACGCATATATCGCCGGCTTGGTTTAAGTCCGGATCGCCAATGAAAGTAATGACGTCGGTGGGCGTAGGATCGTCCATGAATTCTCGGTGGATGCGTGCTATTTCTTTTTTGCTAAGAAAGGCGAAAGAGAGTTCGCCAGCAGGAGCATCGAATGAGCCGTGTCGATCGAGGGTTAGGAACAGAGTTTCGATTTGGGCCTCGTCGTATTCGAGTCCTGGGCACTGATTGTTTACCACCGTTCGACCCGGGTTTGGCTCGTATTCGCTCATGGGGCTTTAAGGAAATTATGCGGCCCGGAGGACGATAGTGAAGAAAAGGAGGCGCTGAACTTAAGAGGCGTTGGCTTCAACTTTTTCTGGAGTGGAGCTTTTGGCCTCTTGGGCAAGCTTCTCTTTAGGCTCCTTATATTCGCGTTGCTCTTTGGCTTTCTTCAGAGCGGGTGGGGTTTGTTTGTCGCTTGGGTAGGCGATGCGCGAGTGGAGAGAGTTGAGTATGGTGAAGATGAAGCTTTCTCGGATCTTTGCGAGTTCCGCCATGTTAATGGGACACTCGTCGAGTTGGCCGTCCTTGATGTTGACTGAAAATATGCGATCGATGAGTTCCTCGACGTTTTGGGGCGTGACTTTTGCGAGGGAACGACTGGCCGCTTCGATGGAATCGGCGAGGAGTATGACGGCGCTTTCTTTGAATTGAGGCTTGGGGCCGTCGTAGCGGTAGGTGGATTCTTGGACGATGTTGCCTGCCCCTTCAGCTTCAGCTTGTTGGCAGGCTTTATGGTAGAAAAAGCGGATGAGGTTGGTCCCGTGGTGCTGGCGAATGATGTCGATGATTGGGCGTGGGAGCTTGTAGGTAAGTCCGAGATCGACGCCTTCCTTCACGTGGCTCTTTATGATGAGGGCTGAGAAGGAGGGGGTCTTTTCGTTGTGGGGGTTGTGTCCGTCGAGCTGGTTTTCAGTGAAGTACTCAGGTTTCACCATTTTGCCGATGTCATGGTACATGCAGGAGACGCGGGCCATGAGTCCGTTGGCGCCGATTGCGTTGCACGCGTTTTCGGCGAGGTTGGCGACCATAAGGCTGTGGTGCCAGGTACCGGGGGCTTCGAGCTGCATGCGTCGGAGCAAGGGGTGATTATAGTCGGAGAGCTCGAGGAGCGTGATATCGGTCGTGCGTTTGAAGAGGCCTTCGAGCACGGGGAGTATGCCAAGTACCACAATGCCCTCGGTCACTCCTGTGAGCAGACCGCCGGCGGCTTGCATGAACAAAGTGTCAGTGGGAATGCCGTCGGAGTAATTAAAGAGAGCGGTGAAGGCGGCGACGCTGGCTCCGGCGATGGTGCCGCCCAGGACCACCCGTCCGCGTTTGCGAATATTGCGGCAGATGAAGATGGCGATCGTCGAGGCCATGAAGGCCATGACGAGGATGTCGAGCCGGTTGCCGAACATCACGGCGGTGACCAAGCTGACGATGAACGCTGTGAGCAGTCCGGGACCGGTGCCCATCAGTATTGCGACTAAGATAGGGGCAAGGGCGGTCGGGGTGATGTAGGGTAGGATGGCTGACAGTTCGCTGTCGTAGACGAATCTCTCCAGATTGGAGAGTTCGAAACAGACCCGAACGATGGCGAGATTGATGATGACGACGACGGCTAGGAGAGCAAGGCGACCGTTGGATTGGAGGGTTTCTCGGTCTTCGAGGCGTATATAGAGCGTTGCGGCGACGACCATGCCGAGGATCAGCAGCATGCGACCTAGCAGTTGATCGTCTAGGCCCGAGTCGCTTTTGCCATCGAGGTGTTTGCGGTATTCGACAAGGCGTTCGTATTGCTCTTCGGTGACGGTAGTGCCTGGCTCAATCAATGAGGCGCCGCGTTCGACTGCTGCGATAACAGGTTTGAAGTCAGCAAGGAGCTGTTCGCTGAGCTCGATTTCGGCGGCATGGTTGCGGACTAGATTCGGTTCGAGGCCGTCATCGAAAAGATGGATGAAGGCTTCGGCTACGCTTTTCGGAACGTTGGCGGCGGTGAGCGCGATTCGTAGTGAGCGAAGGGCGACTTCGATGGACTCTAGCGAGTTTTTGCCGATGGAGCCCTCTTGGTCGATGATGTTGAAGAGCGCGACGGTGTCGTCGGCAAAGCGAAAGCGTGGGTCGGCGGGATCGTAGATACCAAGCCGATAAGATTCTTGGAGACTGATGAGGCCGGTTTCGATGATGTCTTTTTGAGTCTTGATGTCGGCGAATTCGACGATGGAGGTGAGGTCTGAGACCGAAAGCCGGTAGCCGCCGGAAGAATTGAATTCAGAAGCTATGTGGTTGACCAGGTTTTTGGCTCCATTGGCGGAAAGATCAGGTTCGATTTCGGCATAGCGTTCGATTTCGGCGACGAGTTTCTCCACGTTGGTCTTGAATATCTCGTAGGGCTCCATGTCGATGGAGTAGACGTGCGGAACGTCGTTGAGGAGACGTTCTCTCTCTTGAGTCGTGAGAATGTCG
>JBCCZW010000382.1:0-4908 GCA_039186805.1 Verrucomicrobiota bacterium | reverse complement strand
GGAATATCCAACGCATCGATCATCATGCTTACCAGCTCCTGCGTCGCCTTCAGATCCTTCATCATCGAGGACCCGCTCCCGGTCTTAGTCACTTTTTTCACAGGGCAGCCCATATTAATATCCACCATTTGAACCCCCCGCTCCTGCACCATCAACGCCGCATCTCTCATCTCCTCCTTCACACCGCCAAAAAGCTGAACCGCCATCGGCTGCTCCCGCGGATCTGTAGCGATCATTTTAAACGCCACCGGACGTTTCTCCAATAGGGACCGGGCGTTCACCAAATCGGTAGTCACCAAGCCCAAGGAACCCAGGCCCCTTACGGTCAGTCGAAAAGGCAAGTTCGTATACCCAGCCAGCGGCGAAAGAAAAAGATTCGATTCAAGCTCTATATCGCGGATTCTCATCAGAGGAACCAGGCACCTTGTTTACCCTCCCTCCAAACTCAACCCCAAAGGAGTGGCGAGCTTCCAGCCGCCGACCCTTTCCATCTCCCAGTTATAGGGACCAAAGGGCACGTTCCGGTGTCTGACCTACTCGGCTAGCTCGTGAACGCTTCGAGCCCGGTCTTGTCTCTTCGCTAGGAACGCGTCAGACGCAGTCTGATCCAATGACCGCTAGCGAACGATGTTCACCAAAAAAAGAGCCGCCAAACAGCGACCCTTCAGAATTCAACCTGTACCCGTCGCGAAGCTCCTTGTGTGTCGCCCGGCTCGGTACGCTAGTACACTATTCAACACTCCTCAGTAAGCCGAAGCCACACTCACATCCAGCTTCGCCAGAGCTTGGTTCAAAGCAGGATCGGCTGGATGCCCATTATACAAAACCTTCCCCTCGCCATCGAAAAGAACCATACGAGGAATCGAATTGATGTTCAAAAGGGCGCTCACGTCTCCCCCATTCGGGTCCATCATCCAAGGCACCTCCTGCATCTCATACCTTTCGCGAATTCGCTTTGCGTTGCCCAACTGGTCGTCGTCATCCGTGTTAAAGGCTGCCACGAAAACGCCCTGATCCGGCAGAGCTTCAGACTTCGCCTTCAAGCTCGGCATCGCCTGTAAACAAGGTCCACACCAGCTCGCCCAAAAGTCCACCAACATCGCTTTGTGGTTCCCCATCCAATCGCGGATCGTCCGCGTCTCTCCCTCAGCGCTGGTAATCTCCATATCCATCGGAATCCGCAAACTCTCCATCGCGATCGCATCCGCTTCGCTCCGCCGCAGCTCAGTCATCATCTCCAACAGACCATAACCCCCCACGAACTGAGGAGCGCTTACAAAGGCTTCTTTACTGTGTGTCTCAAAATCTTCAATACGCCCATCATCGTGAGCCTGCAAAGCCTTGAAGATCGAAATCAGTCCAAAAAGCTGCCGCTCCGACATAAACATCTTGCCAGGCCCATAATCGAAATTGCCCGCCTCTCCCTTGAACTCTGATTCCAAAGCAATTACCCCAGCGTAATCGCGTCCAACGATCGAACGGATCAAACGCCCCTCCAACAAAACCGTATTTTCCACCCCAGCTGCCCTAGCAGCCTCATAGGCCGATTCGAAATCCACGTCAAGCGACTGGGCCGCTTCCAACATCTCCTTCACTAAATCATCCTGGGACTTCCCTTCCTCCGCCCAAAGCGCGCTCCCCGCCAACGCGAGGCACATCACGGAAACCCGAGCAATATTCTTAAATTTCGTCATATAAGCCCCAACGAAGACCCCGAACCCTTGATCGCGCAAAACAAATCCAGCGACACACCCGCGCTTCACCTCCGCTTGCGAAGCAGACCCTGCGTAGGCTACGGCAAAACGCGGGCCAAAATCATCGAACTCTCCTGATCATACACCCTCTCATCCTTCACATATCCCTCTAGAAAACGCATCCACTCATCAGACGTCGCTGTCACCAAACCACCCCCACCTTCTGAGGCCACATAAGGCAAATGAATCTCCTCCTCCTCGACCTTACCCCAAAACTCATCCGCATCCAACGGCAGCAAAGTCAAACTATCCCCACTCAAGATCACCTTCACCAAACCATGGACCGGGTAGACATGGAAGTTGAAATAAGGCGATCCCCCTTCCTCCGGATAAAGGTCCAACATCAGTTCCCCACCCACCTTAAACAAAGTCGCCTCAAACTCCTCTTCAACGCGACACGCCTGATCAATATGCCGCATCACAACCATTAGCTCCCCCTCTCCAAACACGAACCGAGTATCCTCACCCTCCGCCAGCTCATCCCCAAACTGCTCAACCACCACCCATTCGCCCAGCAAGCCAGGCTCCTCCACAACCGCTGACTCCACAAAAAACGGATGAATCGACTGTACATAACACCCACCCAACAGCAAACACCCCAAAACTCCCAATCCACAAATAAACCGCTTCGCAAACACCTTCATCCCCCCACCGACCTTGCCCTCATCCCCAAGTTCACTTTTATTACCCTAATCCAACCTCTTAAAATGTAGCCTCCAACCCCAAGGTAGGGTTCGGGTGCCGCCCCGAGCCTAGCAAATGCCAACATCATGCAGAAAGCTCGCTTGCGTACCGAGGCTCCGGCCGACACTCAAGCGAAGCGAAGACACGAACCCACCACCAGGTTCGAATACCTCAGAGTCCTATTTTATCTGTTCATCAGTGGTTTGAAGGACGGAGCCCATCCTCATTGCCGTCCAATACCTCCATCAGCGGTTCGAAACTTCCACCCAATCCACAGCCCAGCTCCCAACAGCAAATCCCTGCCAATCGCCCACACATAATCTCCTGTATCCGATGCCTCACTACTCCCAAAGCATCCGCAATCGATCGAAAGTCCTCTCGCCCAAGCCTGCCCAATCAGTACAACGAAAACCACCAGCATCCCTCCGATAACCCAAGTCGCTCCCCGTTTCCACACGCCAGCCGTCACCAAACCGCCTGCCACTACTTCCACAAACGGAACCAACAATGCGATCAGAACAGCCATATTGTATGAGAAAACCTCATACGTCAAAATCGCTGAAACAAATTGCTGCGGATCATAGACCTTTACTCCGCCTGAAGCCAGAAACGTAAGCCCCACCGCAGCAAAGGCCAAGCGGCTTGCGATCTCCTTAACCTTCACTGCGCCATTCCTTTCCCCTGCGACTCCAACCAAGCTTTCCACCCATTCGCCAATACATATACGTTCTCCACGCCAAGTTCTTCTTTCAATCGCTTCGCCGCATCATGCGAACGCAAACAAGCGCTGCTCTCGCAATAAACCACCAACGGCACCTCCGGATCCCATACCAACATCAACTCCCCAAACAGATTCTCCCAATCCTCCTCATTAAGCAAAATCGCCCCAGGAATGCGATCCTCTTCAAATTCCCCCAAAGTCCGGGCATCTACCCAAGTCAGCGCCTCCCAAGACAGTACTTCCTCAATACTCTGCTCTAAACCCTCTTCCCCAAATTGCGGCGCATTCGGATGCCAAAACCAAACAAACCACGCCAAAGACAACGAAAGTCCCAAAATAAAAAGCGCTTCTACAATCCCCTTCATCCAAAAAACGAATACAAAGCTCTAAACAAGGACCGGCGCTTCTTTACCCTCAGGTACGCTGATAATCTCCGGGCCCTCTTTACCGATCAACACCGTATGTTCAAAGTGGGCTGAAGGGCTTCCATCAGCCGTCTTCGCAGTCCACCCATCGCCATCCATTGTGATATGACGCCGTCCCATATTCACCATAGGTTCAATACACACCACCATTCCCTCCTTCAGCTTCTTGTACTGATCAGGCCTTCCGAAATTCGGAATCTGAGGCTCCTCATGCAGGCTTCTGCCAACCCCGTGACCCACAAACTCCTCCACGATTGAATAACCCGCGCCTTCGACCTTCTTTTGCACGGCATTCGAGATGCGTCCGACCCGAAAGCCAGCCTTCGCCTTGCGAATCCCATCGTACATGGACTCCTCGGTGATCCTGAGCAAATCCTCCATATCCGGACTCGCGTTTCCTACCGCAACCGTCCGGCAATTATCTCCAATGTATCCAAAATATCGAGTACATACATCTACGCTAATGTTGTCGCCCTCCATCAGCACCCGATTCATCTTCCCAATGCCGTGAACAATCTCGTCATTGACGGACAAGCAAGTGTAAGCCGGATAGACTCGCGAGCCTACTTGGTAATTGTAGCACGCGCTTTCCGCCCCCAACTCTTCGATAAACCGACGCCCCATTTGATCCAGATCATACGTATTCATTCCAGGAGCCACAAGCTGCACCATCCTATCCAAAACGGTAGCCGCCACCTGAGCCGCTTCCTTCACTGCTTTCAATTGCTGTTCGTTACGTACAATCATGTAGGAGAGAGATCAGCCCCTAAAAAGGCCGCCACGCGAAAAATATCAACCAATTCTTCAAAAACGCGAATCCCCAAAGGTACGCAAGAGCAACCCACTCCCTCCGGCCCCATCAAAGCCCATCATCCAGCGGAGTCTTTACTTTAGTCCGACCGTCACCCGCCCGCCGCCTTCCATTTCGCACTTCACTATTCACTCCTTACTCCCCACCCTTCTCACCCAATGGCATCCTGGATCAAATCCCTTTTCGGTTCCTCCACCCCCACGGGCGAGAAAGACGAGCATGTACCCTCAGCCGACGAAACGCCTAAAAATGTCGCTTGGATCGGCGTCGATCTCGACGGTACCCTCGCTGAATACGGCAAATGGTCCGGACTGCACAGTATCGGAAAACCCATTCCCCAAATGAAGGAACGCGTCCTCCACTGGATCGAAAAAGGCTACAAAGTAAAAATTCTCACCGCTCGCGCCAGCAACCCCAGCCACATCCCTCCCGTCAAAAAATGGCTCGCTAAGCACGGCTTCCCCGACCTCGAAGTCACCAACCAAAAAGACTATGCTATGATCGAACTCTGGG
>JBCCZW010000381.1:0-4914 GCA_039186805.1 Verrucomicrobiota bacterium | reverse complement strand
TTCGTGAGCGATTCGCCAAGAGGTTTAGGGAACTCTGGTAAGGTTGAGGATGATACAACGCGTGTATCTGCCTACTGGGATATCAATCTAGAGGAGAGAATGGGAGATGGGTTTCTCGGCAAGTTGTTTGGCAGCCATTTATTCAACGCAGCTCACGTAGAGTGGAATCGACTTCGCGAAGAGCGTCAATTTCAGCGTTGGGCCACTGATACGGCTTACGGCGAGATCATCGGAAAAGATGCTCACGACGATAATCAACGCCATACGAATTATGTAGTCTACCTAGGAGATAGCTTGGCGAATGCGAGTACCGCATCGGGGGCCAATATCCAGCCGATCAGCGCGACGATTACTCCGGTCGCTGGTACGGCTCGGATTTTCGATTCGACTTGGAACGCCTTTGACGTCGATCCCGCTGCTCCTTGGACGGATCCCTTCAATAATCAACTCACGACCCAGTCGGAAAATCCCGCGAACTATATTGGATGGACCAATGTTCCAGTGGGTGTATTAGATGCCGCAAACATGGATGATCGCCAGGGCTTGTACCGCAGTCTCTCCTTGTCGGGAGCAGAGGTTGAATCGGAAGTAGCCGTTTGGCAGGGAAGACTTTGGAACAACTCGATTCTTCCAATGTTGGCCTACCGCGAAGATACCGCTTCGACCAATTCTTTCGGTCTGAACTCCTCGGCTGCGACGGGCGTAGATGCGACGATCGACAATATCGACAGCTATACCTTGAATCCCGACGACGAGCTGACGACGATCGGCGAGCAGAAGAGTAAGGGCTTGGTTGTCCATATGGACCGACTCATCGGATCCGATCGGCTGCCTTTCGAACTTTCTCTGTTCTATAACGAATCGGAGAACTTTAACCCAGGCGAGCGCCGGGTGGACGTATTCGGCAATGCGATCGAACCGCCTACAGGCGATACGGAAGACTACGGTTTCCTGCTCTCCACGAAGGACGGCAAGTACTCGGCTCGCGTCACTTGGTATGAGAGCCAGATAGACAATGCGACCAACAACGTTTTGAGCGGCAACCTCTGGCAGCTCGGCGTCGTTGAGAATTGGGCGATCAACAATGCGATGATCATTCGCGACATGCCCGCGGGTCGCGCTAGCTGGGAATTCCTCCGTCAGTTCGATGGCGAAAGCGATGCTGACTTCGAGCAACGCCGGATAGACTGGACTCAAGTCGTATTCGACAATCTCATGCCGCGCGAATTTCATGAGGCTTGGGGTATCGAGAATGTGTATACGCCGGACGGCAGAGTGGCTGAATTCGATGGCGATGGAGGCGTTGATCTATCGAGCTTCTACAATCGCTTGGAAACGGCGAAGGTGCCGGAAGGTCTGGTGGCTACGAGCGATACTTTATCGGAGGGGGTGGAATTCGAATTCTATGCCAACCCGACTAAGAATTGGTCGATCGCCTTTAATGCGGCTAAGACGGAGGCATTCCATACGAATGTCGGCGGAGCCCTGGCTGAATACGTCGAAATCCGTCAAGCTTCTTACCAGAATGTCGTCAATGGCCGTCGTTTCGGAGACACCAATACTTGGGGAACTAGTAATGGCGGACCGAATACGATTGAAGCCCGCGATGCGGACCTTTTCGCGAGTTTGGAGCTTCTCAAGCTGCTTGACGGTTCTGCGACCACCGAGCTTCGCAAGTGGCGGGCGAACTTGGTAACCAGCTATCGCTTCAGCGAAGGCAAGTTCAAGGGAGTGAGCCTTGGCATGGGATATCGTTGGCAAGACGATTCTACTCTGGGCTATCCTTTGATGGATAATGGCGAAGGCGGTACGACCTTCGACATTTCGAATCCTCATAAAGGCCCCTCCGAATCGAATTTCGATTTCTGGGCAGGCTATAGAAAGAAGCTAGGCGATCGCATTAACTGGGGCATTCAGTTGAACGTCAGCAACGCGTTTGAAGACGATAACCTGATTCCGGTGAGCGTACAGCCAGACGGTACCGTAGCAGGCGTGCGCATAGGACCTTCTCAGAGCTGGAAGATTCAAAACACTTTCGAGTTCTGATAACTTTAGGGCTCGCTAAAAGCTAGTAGTATTGAGGCGCCTTCAGTTCCGTTTTGGGTTGAAGGCGCCTTTCATTTTGAGGCAGGACGAAAAAAGGAAATAAGAATGAAGATCGGCAGAGTATTGATTGGATTGCTCGTGGCTTTGGCGCTGGCGAAAGCCGGGGTCGAAGAGCTTGATAGGGAGCGCCAGCAGTTGAATGATACCGTGTGGAAACAGGAAGTGGCGGCCCAGGAGTATGAGCGTTACTTCGTGGAGCTTTGGGACGCTTTGAGAAGCGATAAGGGAACCATCGATGTGTTCGCCGCATCGAAATTCGGTCGTTTGAAGCTAAGAGAGACGACACCAAAAAATGAATACGAAAATGGAGTGCAGGTCTCGGAATTGGGAGGCGCGCCGCTTGAATTCAATCATGATGCTTGGATCGAATGGCTTCGTTCGATGAAGGAGCGCGGCTACTCATTGTATCAAAGCGAGTGGCATCACGGGAAATTCGAACGCGATGGAGAGGGCCATGCGCGGTCATTGGTATCTATTGTATTGGATGTGGAAAATAAGGACCGCTCTTCTCGATATGCGATTAAGGGAGACCTGATCGTGGAGTGGGAAGATAAAGGGACTACCGAATCGGTGGCGTTGCCGCGCAGCGTGGATGCTTCGGGTCTAAAGATCTTGCGTCGCGAAGGAAAACCGGTCTTCGAAGAAGCGATTGCCATGGAGATCCCTGCGGGGCGGGCGGGCGCGGTGATTGCCCATGATTTGGATCTCGATGGCTTAACTGATATTCTATTGCCGAATATCAATACGATCCTTTGGAACTTGGGAGAGCGGGGATATGGAGGAAAGCCTTTGCATGAAGTGGGTATTTATCGAGCGGATACAGCCGTTTTGGGTGATTTCGATGGAGATGGACATCCGGATTTGATGATCGAGGGGAATGGGCGTTTGGAGGTGGATGGTCCTTTAATGGGAGACGGTCTGTATTTGTATCGCGGGAGTCGCGGAGGAAACTTTGCCGCTAAGCCCGTATTCGTCGATCTCCCGCAGAACGTCCATTGCGAGGGCGCGCCTTGCTTTACGACGGGCGATGTAGATGGGGACGGCGATCTGGATCTTTGGATCGGGCAGTACAAGGAAATGTATTTAGGCGGTTCGATGCCGACGCCCTACTATGACGCGAAAGACGGCTATCCCTCCTATCTGCTGATTAACCAAGGCAAGGGGGATCGCTTCATTGATGGAACGGAGGCAGCGGGGATTGTGGAGAAGCGAAATCGTCGCGTGTTTTCCAGTTCGTTCTGCGACTTCGATGGCGATGGGGATTTAGACTTGTTAGTCGTCTGCGATTTCGCTGGCGTCGATTTGTATTTGAACGATGGATATGGAAAGTTCGAGGACGTGACGGCGACGCATTTCGACAATCGGCACTTATTTGGGATGGGGCATTCGATCGCGGATTTCAATGGAGACGGCTTGTTGGATATTTACGCGATCGGGATGAGTTCAACGACGGCCCGCCGATTGGATCGGATGAATGCGGAGCGGCTTGACTTTCCTTGGCACAGCAAGATGCGGTCTGCGATGGGCTACGGGAATCGAATGTATTTTGGTCAGCCCGATGGGACGCTGCGGCAGGGAGAGAGTGGGCCGAGCTACGCTCGCTCAGGCTGGTCCTGGGGTGTGGGATCGTTTGATTTGGAGAATGACGGCGATCTGGAACTCTACATCGCAAATGGGCATTACAGCAATGAATCAGCCTCAGATTACTGCACGCATTTCTGGACGGACGATATTTACCGCGGCAGTTCCTTGGAAAATCCCTTGCTGGAAGAGTATTTCGCCAAGAGCGTGGTGAATATGATTTCCGGTGGGATGTCTTGGAATGGCTTCGAGCACAATGCCCTGTTTGCGCCGATGGAAGACGGGAGCATTCGTAATGTCTCCTTTTTGATGGGAGTGGCCATAGAAGAAGACTCGCGGCAGGTGGTCGCCGATGATTTCGATGGAGATGGGCGTATCGATCTCCTGGTGACGACCTATCCGCCTCAGTTCGATAAGGATCGAGATCCAACGACTTTGCGCCTTCTTATGAATCGAAGCCCTCAGACGGGAAATTGGATTGGCGTACGAATCGCTCACTTGCCGGAGCACCCTATGCCGGAAGGAGCCCGGATTGTCTTATCTTATGCGGGTGAAAAGCGTATTGAGACTGTGGTGACGGGAGATTCTCATCAGTCGCAGCATCCCACCGCGAAGCACTTTGGCCTGGGCGATCAGGAGAGCGTGGATTGGATTGAGGTGATATGGGCGAATGGAAAGCGTAAGCGAATCGAGAATCCGGCTGTAAATCAATATCATGCGGTGAAGCTGTGAGGGGAAGGCCCAAGTCGAACTCCGTAGGAATCAAAGGGGTGATTTCAGTTCTGCCCGGATTTTGAGGAAATGCGTAGAGCTCTCCGTTTGAACGTTCACTGTTTCTCGTTCTTCGGCGATTGGGGTAGCCGTTTCCGTGTAGTCGGCGCCGGCTTGGACGGGTTGCCAGTCGTTTAGGTCTTGGGATTTGAGGTAGGTCCAAGTTAGGTCTTCGGTTTGCTGGAGTTTTCGCCGGACGTATGAGATTTCTAGATACGATTGAGTGGGAGCGAAGGTAGTGGGCTGAGGGTAGTCGCTCTTCGATAGCGGATTCGTGCCGAACGCGTATTCGGTTTGGTTGTCGTGCCCGTCGGCGTCGGGATCGTGGGTGGGGAGGTTCTGAGCTTCGTCGGCTAAGTGTGTTTGCATCCAGATTTGGTAGTTCATGAGCGTCTCAGCTTTTATTTCGATAAGGACGGGATCTGAGCGAGTTTCTTTGCCGCTCGTATCTGTCAC
>JBCCZW010000380.1:0-4918 GCA_039186805.1 Verrucomicrobiota bacterium | reverse complement strand
GTTTGAAATCCGGCTCGCTGAATTAGAACTTTTGGAGAGGGGCATTTGTTTAGGAGCTGGCTCTTCCGCCTCCACCACGGAATCCTCCTCCGCCTGGTCCGCGTCCGCCCGGGCCTCGGGGCGCAGGATCGAGTTCGGCGAGGGTTTTGCGGAATTTCTTCATCTGCTTTTTGTCGAGTATATCTTTTGCCGCGGATTCGGTTTCCTTTTTCACTTTCTCATCGGCCTTGGCGCGTGCAGACGCATGTTTCATACGCATTTCGCGCATCTTCTCGCGGTTGGGCTGTTGGCCGGATTCGCGGAATTTCTGCTGTTCTTTGTTTATGCCTGCTTGGAGAGTCAGCTGATTCTTGAATTTTTGGACAAAGTGATGGGTGACTACGGCAGATATTTGGTCGGCTTGTTCGTCCGTGAGGTCTTCGACCATCCTTTCCATAAAGGCCATAATTCTGGCTTCGAGTTGCTTTTGCTTTTGGGCGAGCCACTCTTCGCGCGTCATTTCTTGCTGCGGCTGGCCACGACCTCCTCCGCCGGATCCTTGGCGATTTTGCCTTTCGCCGTTTTGGGCAAAGTGGTCGGGGGTAAGTATTGCAAACGCGAATACGGCGAGAAGCGTGGGTTTTAGGGGTTTCATTTTGCTCATGATTATTGGATCGGGTGTTATATGGGGAGGGCTACGATTGAGGGAGTATCGGCGAGTAGCGTTCACTTTCCGCTGATCGATATTTAAGTCTTTCGAATTTTCTTGGAATGGCAAGGGCCTTAGCTCTTAGCTGGAGGAATGAAGAATCGAGCGTTTGGTAGAGAGGGGATTGAGATTTCGGATATTGGACTTGGGTGTTGGCAAATTGGCGGCAGTTGGGGGCATGTAGAGGAAGAGACGGCTCGAAAGATATTAATGGCCTCCTTGGATGCTGGGGTGAGCTTTTTTGATACGGCGGACGTTTATGGAGGGGGACGGAGCGAGTCGATCATAGGCGGTTTTTTGAAAGAGGCGAGAAGCGAGGACCTTTTCATTGCGACGAAAGTAGGACGCATGGGATTGTATCCGGATCAATATTCAGAAGTTGCGATTAGAGAGCATGTGGAAGCTTGCTTGAAGCGATTGGGAGTGGAGTCGTTGGATCTTGTGCAAACTCACTGCGTACCGACCGAGGTGATGCGGCAAGGGGAAATCTATGAATGGCTAAAAGCTCTGGTGGTTGAGGGGAAGATCAAGCGGTTCGGCGCTAGCGTGGAATCCATGGAGGAAGCGAATATGCTCATTGAGACTGTCGATGAATTGTATTCCCTACAGATCATTTTCAATCTATTCCGGCAGAAGGCGATTGACGTTTTGTTTGATGCGGCGAAGGCGAAGAAAGTCGGGATTATAGCTCGAGTTCCGCTGGCGAGTGGGGTTTTGAGCGGAAAGTTCACAGCGGACACTTTATTCGGCCAAGAGGATCACAGGAATTTCAACAAGGATGGCGATGCATTTAATGTGGGTGAAACTTTCGCTGGGGTTCCGTTCGAAAAGGCGATCGAGTTCGCGGACAAGATCGAATCGCTGAGACCGGAAGGGATGTCGCTGGCGCAGATGGCTTTGAGGTGGATAGTCGATCATGATGCCGTTTCGGTGGTTATTCCGGGCGCGTCGAAGATCTCTCAGGCGATTGGAAATGCGGAGGTGTCGGATTTACCTCCCTTGAGCGAGGATACGCATGCGGCCTTGAGAAAGCTATATCGCGAGGAGATCCATGGCGAAGTGCGTGGAGTGTATTGAGGGATTGGAGATTCTATCGGTGAGATTAATGGCGAAAGGCGAGGTATAGTGCAGGTCACTGCAGATTTTGCTTTCTTGGACTGCCGGGCAGGGCGGCGACTTGCGACTTTATTTTGGCTGCCGGGTCGGCGCCCCGGCCTACAGTTATTAGACTTGTGATGATGGGCGGTATAAGTCGTAGGAAGTTTATTCGGGGCGCTTTGGGGACCGTTTTAGCGGGGGGCATTGCTAATGGGTTCTCGGAACCCCATCGCATAAAGGTGAATCGTTTGGATTTCACGCATTTAGGTTTGGGGAGGCGTCTGGTGCAGTTTTCGGATCTGCATTACAAGGGTAATGACGCCTTCGCAGAGAAAGTGATTAGGAATATTCATGAGCTTGAACCTGATTATGTTTTTTTTACCGGGGATTTGGTTGAAGGTCAAAGTGTCGCTCATTTACCGGATGCGCTCGCTCATATAGAATCGTTAAGAGTCCCTGTCTACGGAGTATGGGGTAATCACGATCCGAACGATTCGGAGTCGACCAAATTGTTTAAGAAGTCTTTTTCCAAGAATGGGGGGCGATACGTTGAGAACGAAGAGGTCTTGTTGCCTGAGTTTTCGATATTCGGCTGCAACAATCAGAACTGGCTTCATTGGAAGCAATCGGAAGCGACAACGCCGCGATTATTTATAACCCACTTTCCTATTTTGGCTGACCAGGTGATCAAGCGCCGATTCGATCTTGCTTTGGCGGGACATTCTCACGGCGGGCAGATTCGATTGCCCGGAATCGGAGCATTGTGGCTGCCGTATGGGGTGGCTGGATACGATCGAGGTCTATTCGAAACCAATGTCGGTCCTCTCTATGTGAACGTGGGCGTTGGAACTTTGAAGATTCCCGTGCGATTTCTTTGCAGGCCTGAGTTGACCGTTATCGAGACTTAGAGAGTGTCTGGCAAAGGGAGCTGCTTTTTTGCGAAGCGATCTTCAGAGAGTGTGCTCTGAAAGGCTTTTAAGCGGTTGCGGCGCTGAATAGCAGAATTGCTGTGGCTGCCATCGGGAATCGAGATTGAAAAGCTGGCTTCGATGTTTCCTGCGGGGTTTAACTCTGGAGTTAGCGATAGTTGTCGTAAGGGATCTGCTTCACCAACCCCGCGAAGCGACGGTTCCGACATGCAAGATGGAGAGCGATTTGGGAACATAAACTGACGCTAACTATAGAGATCAATCACTGCTTGAGCATTCTGCTTCACGAGCTCGATTAACTTACGGGGCGATAAAACTTTGGCATTTGCTCCCCAGTTGAGCGTCCAGTTAGCGATTTCTTCTAGCGCATCGAGATGAAAGACGACTTCTATACGCCCGTCGGGCAGCCTCGTGACGTCCTGAGTGGGATGCCATGTGTTTTCCGATATGTGTTCGGCGAGCGGACCTTCGAAACTTATTTTCACTTCCATGTCACCCTCTTTGCTCCAAATGCCGAAGCCGTTCCAGAGATAGTCATCAACGGTGAAGTCATCGGGAATCGAGAAGCTCTGATCGATAATTTCAGGCTGGCTAGCGCGAGCGAGGAGGAATGTCCGGATAGCGTTTCGTTTATGATCGTGAGCGAGCAAGTACCATTTGCCGTGGAAGTTTGTTAGATGGTAGGGGTTGACGCGCCTTGATTCTCGTTCGGTGTATCCGGACTTTTTATACTGAAATTCTACGGTTTTCCGGTCTAGTACGGCTTTGGTGATCGTTTGAAGGGTATGTTCATCGAAATTGGAGAGGTGGCTTTGCTTGAAGGAGATCGTCTCGCTGAGATCGGACAGATTGGCGGTGATGGTAGCGGGGAGGTTGGCGGAGATTTTATTAAGGGCGTTTTGGAGAGGTCTTTCGAAAGGGGTGCCTTTGTAATGATCGAGCGATTTGCGGGCAATACTGAGAGCAAGGAGTTCGCCTTCGGATATATCGATGGTAGGAAGCGATTGAACTTCTTTAGTATAGTAGTATCCGTGCAGCGCAGCATCGTATTCGATCGGCATCAGCATGCGATCGCGCATGAAGTCGATATCGCGGCTGATGGTTTTAGCGCTCACTTCCATTTCACGCGCCATGGTGGAGCAGTTGGGGTACGAGCTTGCTTTTAGCTCGTTGTGGATGCGGAGCATGCGCTCTATGGCGGGCCGCTTGAGGTTGTGAATCGTTTCTTTTCCCATCTATGTCTATTTTTAGTGTTCGGACTGTTTCTAAATTTATTTGATTTTTCCAGACGACGGAGGAGCATGTGGCATGGGTCGTTCGAAAGCCAATGACAAAATAAACAGCACTACCGCCTTGGCGGAGCATTTAGGCTTGTCGCGTTGGACGGTTTCCAGGGCGCTGAACGGCCACGCGGGCGTAAAGCCGGAGACGGTAGAACGGGTAAGGACGGCGATGGAGGAGCTGGGTTTCGCCCCGAATGTATTGGCGAGAGGCTTACGCGGTGGAAAGACTGGAGTGGTGGGCGTCTGTTTCCAGACTTTCGGTACGCCGGTTTTCTCGAAGAAATTGATTACACTGCAAAACGAATTACGCAAAAGGGATTATCGAGCGATTATAGAATTGATCGACGATAATGCTTCGTTGGAACGTCAGGTAGTCAGTCATTTTCTATCTATGCGCGTGGATGGGATTGTGTTCGTGGGCGGCCCGAACAAGGAGAATTTGAGCTATATCGAAGAATTGGCTCATGATGGTTCCTTATCGGTGGTGACAATGGACCCGGTTTATTCTAGCAGCTTGCGCGAGGTTTCCTTGGATCGTTCCAAGGCGATGAGCGATGCAATGGAGAAGCTCTATGATCTCGGGCACCGCAAGATCGCGTTGATGGGGATTAATAAAGATATATTGTACGGCGGTCGCCGGATTGCAGCGCTTAAAGAATCGGCGGAGAAGCTGGGAATGGATTGGAGACGGGATATTAGAATCCTTAACAGCGCGGAGTTTGGCACGATGGATTATAGAAGCGGGAGAGGCTTAGCTGAATTGATATTGAATGATTCCAAGTTCGATTCGACAGGGATTGTTGCAATCAACGACCAAGTGGCGATTGCTGCAATTGGCCGTTTGGCGGAAGAAGGCATTAGAACTCCGAAGGACTATTCGATTGTCGGGTTCGACAATTTAGATGTTGCGCGACACATGC
>JBCCZW010000379.1:0-4923 GCA_039186805.1 Verrucomicrobiota bacterium | reverse complement strand
CGACCGTAGGCTTTGCTGAAAAGCTGGGTTATGGCAGTTTTTCCCGTATCCGAATTTTGGATAAGCGAATGGGCGAGCGCAATTGAACGTTTTAGGGTGTCCTGGCTATTGAACAGGCTGAAAGCTTGAGGGGTGACGGTGGAGGCGTCGCGCGCTTCGCAGGACAAATCCGGGGAGGGCTGGTTAAACACTTCGAAAAAGGGATTGCGTAGGCTACGGATCTTGTGGGCGTAAATGGAGCGTCGGTTTCTGTCTTCGGGGTTTTGAGAGGCTTCGTAAGAAAGGGCGAAGCTGCCCATGACTTGGCGGGGTTGGAGGGCCACTTCTAAGTCCATCTCAGGGCGAATAGGGATCCCTCCCGCCTCTGAGTTCAGCTCGCCGGAAACGAAGAGCATGCTATCGCGTATTTCCTCGGCGGAAAGGCGGCGAGATTGGAAGTAGGCGTAGCTTTCGTTGTTAGGATCGTCATTGGCGAGGCGATTTCGTTGCGGGTGATTCGACGAGCGTCGGTAAGCTTTGGAGAGCATTATCTCGCGATGGAGCGTCTTAAAGGACCAGCCGTTTTCAGCAAAGGATCCCGCCAGGTAGTCGAGGAGTTCGGGATGGGTTGGCTTCTTGCCCATAGCGCCGAAATTATTGGGGGTGGCGGCGATGCCGCGACCGAAGTGGTAGTGCCAGACGCGGTTGACGATGGAGCGCAGGACGAGGGGGTTTTCAGAGTTCGCTAGCCATTTCGCGAAGGCTGCGCGGCGTCCGTCGGGGGATTCGGGGATGGAGTTGAATTCGCTGGCCTGGAGGGCGTCATTGGAATCGGGCAATGCGCTGAAGACGCCGGGCGTGACGCTTTCGCCGAGAGAGAAAGGGTCGCCGCCTGTAAGGATATGGGACGCCTCGATTTCTCCTCCCTCCATGGGGTCTTGCGGCATGCTAAATTTGGCCGAGGAGTTTTTTGCGGGGCGAGTCACTCCACTGTAAACTGAAAAGGCGGTTGGCTCGTAGCGGCCGAGTTCTCCGTTGATGCGCTGCAAGTTTTTGCCTTGGACCTTGAGCAAGCCGATTTCCTGATTGGTTAAACCGTAGTTGCGAGGAAGGCGTTGGTCTTCGGGAATGTCTTCAGAGCGTAGTTCGCTTTCACTCGCGACTGGAATGCCGCGTTCTTCGCACCAGGCGCCGATGGCGGCGGCTTGCTTTTTTCGGAGCGCTTTTTGAGTCTCTTTGAGAGTTGCGACCCGCTTGTCGTAAAGGGCGATCTCCTCTTCGAAACCGGAAGTGTTTTCCGTATCCAGATATTGGGCATCACGTTCTACGAATTGGGTAGTGGCGAAAACGGCCTGGATACGGTAGTAGTCTTTGGTGGGAATGGGATCGAATTTATGGTCGTGGCAGCGAGCGCATTGGAGGGGATGCGAGAGGAAGGTCTGCCCGACGCTGTCTGTAACGTCGTCAAGGACTTGCTGACGAGTGAGCCGGGCGACCGACATGGAGGTATGCTCCCAGGGGCCCATCCGAAGAAAACCAGTGGCGATGAGGGCTTCAATGTCTTCAGGGTAGAGTTCGTCGCCTGCGATCTGTTCTTTGATGAAGCGGTCGTAGGGCTTGTCCCGATTAAAGGAGCGAATGACGTAGTCGCGATAGCGCCATGCGGTGGGGCGTTCGTAGTCGTTGGAGTAGCCCGCCGTGTCAGCGTAGCGCACCACATCGAGCCAATGGCGACCCCATTGTTCGCCGTAGCGTGGGTCGGCGAGGAGACGGTCGATGACCGTCGCGAAGGCTTGTTCGTCGTCGCGTTCGTCGCTGAGGAAGTTCGCTATTTCTTGCGGCGTTGGCGGCAGGCCGATGAGGTCGAAGGTGGCGCGTCTGATGAGGGCGCGTCGATCAGCGAGAGGGGCGGGGTCGATTTGTTCGAGATCGATGCGTCTTTGGATGAACGCGTCTACAGTTTTTAGCTCGGTGTCTTTGATTGGCTGGTAGGCCCAGATGTCTTCTTCTTTGTATCGGCGATTGGCCCATTCTTCGGAGAGCGCTCCGCTGGTCTGCACGATTACGCCCTCGGCGTATTGGTCGCGAATGGCGGCGACGGTATGTTCTTCAGGCCAAGGCGCGCCTGCGTCGATCCAGTCGCGGATGGCCCAGATTTGCTCCTCGCTTAGACGGTCGTTTTCCTTGGGCGGCATCTCGAAGTCGGGATCCTCCCAACGAATGGCTTCCATGATAAAGCTGAACTCGGAATCGCCTGGGATGAGGACGTCTTCGAAGGCATCGCCGCCTTTCAGAAGTCCTTCGAGAGTGGTCATGTCCAGTCCGCCTTCGATTTCCTTCGGATCATCGCCGTGGCAGGAGAAGCACTTTTCGGCAAGCACGGGCTTTACGTTGAGGGCGAAGAGCTTTTCGCCTTCTGAAAAGGCGTCGTTTTCAGCTCGAGCGCTGGTGGAGCAAATAATCGAAGCAAGCAGAACCAGGCTCCAGGCGATCGAGCTTGCGAGACGGATTTGGGAAGGGGTCGTTGGAAGTGCGATTCGAGCCATGGAGGTCTAAGAAAATTCAGGTTTAGGGCGAATTATAGCTGTTCTTCGCTGGCGAAATCTATGAAGATCGACGCAAGCACATTAGGTATCGACGCATGCTTCATAGCTCTATTTCTGGGAACAGGAGCGTGTTATCGAAAATATCTTTAATTATTAGAGCGCTATGAATTTAAGGCTGCTCAGAAGTTATGCATCCCAACTTACAGTTATCTCCCTACCCATCGGACAAGGTCATCGGCACGGCTCTTGAGTTTGTCGAAGGAATCACCCACGAGCAGAAATGCTATGGTACGTTTGAGGAGGATATGCCGGATCCTTCGTTTCGTTTTCGAGTGGCGTTGGTGCAGCATGATGGAGATTTCAAGATGCACTCGCATGAGTACTCTGAATTGGTGATCGTCTTGGGTGGACGAGCGACTCACGCCACGGAGGTGGAGGAGTATGAGCTCGAGACGGGGGATGTTTTTGTGATCGGCAGCGGGAGGCGGCACGGGTTTTTGGGAGCGCAGGGCCTGAAGCTTTGCAATCTGATGTTTGACCCGGCTCAGTTTTTGAAGGGAAGGAAGCCTTTAGAAGAGATGATGGGCTATCATGCTCTTTTCGATTTGCAGCCACGGGATGTCAGTCAGGGACGGTTTCGGGAGAGGCTGCACCTCTCTATGGACGATCTCTCCTATGCGCGGAACATCGTTTCGAATTTGAAGCTAGAGTATTCGGGGGGCGAGGCAGGCAGGGAGTTGATGATCAGAAGCTCTTTCGACTTGCTGGTGACTTTTCTTTGCAGAGTTTATGGTCGCAAGAAAGCGGATACGGTGACCCCGCTTACGGCGATGGCAAAGGTCGTTTCGTATATAAGAAACCACTACAGGGACCCGATTCGTATCGAGGATCTTGCTAGGGTCGCTCACTTATCGGTCAGTCAATTGCAAAGGCGATTTCGAAAGGCCTACGACACGAGCCCGGTCCAGTATATCAATAATCTGCGCTTGCATGAGGCCTGCGAGCTGCTGAAGACTTCTGACTACAGCGTTACCCATATCGCGCATGATTGCGGGTTTGGGAGCAGTTCCTTTTTCTCTACTCAGTTTCGGCAGAGCTTAGGCGAAAGTCCTTCGGCCTACCGGATGCGAAGCAAGACGAAGGTATGAGATCTCCGTTTTCTATCTTAGTTCAGATGTAAGGGTTTGCGAGCTATTCGACGCCAAGGCTTCTTTTTGCTCTAAGATTTTCTGCTGGTATTGAGCGAGTAGCTTTCGCTGTTCTACTGTCGCAAGTTCTATATATTTTTCTGCGGGAATGCCAGTAACGTCGGCAATGGCTTTCTTAAATAGTGGGATGGGGTCTTCTTTCTTTTTGAGGGCGAGTAGCTCGGTTCGCAGGCCATCGAGGAATTTGTCGCCATTTCTTAGATACGCATCTAAGAGGATGTAGCGCGCTCCATTTGCCGTTTCGAAGTTGAGTCTGCGACCAACTGGGTTTCGGGGCTTGCCGCGGGAACCACGGACTTTTCGGTTTTCTTCCGGCTCCCAATTGAGCAGGTCGATGTCGTCGCCGAGTTGGTTCTGGTATCGGACAATAGTGGCCCTTCTAGCGATTGCGGCGTAGAGGGATTGGTAGCCGTGGCGCTGTATGTAAACTACGTCATTGAGGAAATTCGAAATGACGGGATCGAACCATTCGCGATTGGTCACTTTGTATCCGCGTTCGCTTAGGTGATGCCGTAGTTCGCGAGCGAGACCGGTTTGGAAGCGAGTATCGCGACGAGCGCCCCAACTGAAGGGGTCATAGATATGACGTAGATTTTTGACGAAGGCGCGTTGCAGGTAATCGATTTGCTCCTCCGAGCTCTTCTTGCGATCAATAAATATCGGATAGGAAATTTTTAGATCCTTGAAGTCGTTCGGGTGAACGCGGCCGTGAAGGACGGTGCTTTCGTGAAAGCCGAATTGCGTGTCCAGGTCGAGGCCTTGGAGTTTTTCGGAGCGTCTGGTTTGATTACCGTGGTTGGATACGACGTTCCATTGGATAACCACCCGACGTCTCCAGGTGTCGGTTTCCGGCTCGAAATGGATGTGCTTGGCATATTTGTTGTCAGGCTCCTTCTCGAGGTGTTCCAGCTCCCAAACTACGAGCTCGTCCAGATGGTAGAAAGGGGACTTGTGCAGGCGGCTGAAGATTGAACGCTCTTTTCCAAGAAAGGTGTCTTCGTTTAGGTAAAACCCTTTTATGCCGAAAGAATCGGCCATTTTCTTGAGCTCTTTTGCGTGGGCAAGTCCATCTTCAAAACGGAATTTGATGTTCTTTGCTTCGTAGGCCAAGAGCATGTTGTGGAAGCCGCCCATGATTTTGGGCATGCTGGATTCAAGGCCACCACCTACTAAAGTAGGTGGAATGGTTT
>JBCCZW010000378.1:0-4948 GCA_039186805.1 Verrucomicrobiota bacterium | reverse complement strand
TTGTAAAATGGAAAACATCGACGATCAACGCTGGTGCTTGATTCAAGCGGTCCGGGGCACGTGCAGCCCTGGTACGGTACGCACCATGGAATTCTTCATCATCGGATCTATTGCTATTGGCGTTGGCGTTCTATATTTCGTCGTTCGGAGTATGGGTACCAATAGGGAATACGTGGTTGATGTGATTGATGTAATCGATGAACGAACCGTGAAGGTTTCGATGGAAGGCAGCAGTGTGAACGTAATCTTGGCCGGGATCGGCTTTCCGCCGAACGATGAAAAAGCGACAGTGGATGCGATCGAAGTAATTCGCGAGGTAGCAGTCGGAAAACGCCTTCACATGGAGATATTCAAGGACGTAGGCGGCTTGATGTACGTGGCGATAAAGTCATCTAATGGCGATTGCCTCAACGATTTGATGCTTAGCCGTGGCATCGCGCGATATGAGTCGAATGGACTGGGGTACTTGGGCTCAATGGTCAGCTCCGAAGCGAAAGCTCGTAATGAGGAGTTGGGGATCTGGGATAAGAACCGCGACCTGTTCAAGCACATGACAGGCGAGCATATTTCTGACGAAGATTATATTGGGGAGGGAAGCGTGATAGACGAATTCGACGACGAAGAAGTGCATTCCTGAGTCCGATTTGGGTTTCGGTCTCGTGCCTAGATGGCCGATGAGTTGACAAGCAAATCCGTTTGCGGAGATGATTCGGTCTTCATCGTTCTAGTTCATATGGTCTCGAATTTTCAGCCCGGGTGCTGCGCGCCCACCAAACCCGACACCCCAGAATCAAGTTGCTGCAGCAGTGAGCCCTCTTTTGAAAAGGCGCTTTCGAACCAAGCCAAGGATTACGGCAGCAAAGACAATATGGCGCTCATCGAAGCGGGTAGTTTCTTGATGGGTACAGAAAGCGAGGAAGCTTGGGAAGCGGACGGCGAAGGGCCGGTGAGGCCAGTGGAAGTTGGAGCGTATTACATTTCCAAGACTTGCGTGAGCATAGGCGAATTTGAGGAGTTCGCGAGCGATACCGGCTACGTAACTGATGCCGAGAAGTTCGGCTGGTCTTATGTATTCCATATTCTGCTTTCGAAGAATCTTCTAAAGCGCTTGAAGCCCAAGAATGTCCAAGGCTTGGAGTGGTGGTACGGGGTTGAAGGAGCCTCATGGAAGAAGCCTGAAGGCCCCGGGTCGAACATCAAGAAACGCAAGGATCATCCGGTGACGCACGTCAGCTGGGCTGATGCTGAGGCGTATTGTAAATGGAAAGGGCATCGGTTGCCAACCGAAGCGGAATGGGAGAAGGCAGCCCGAGGCGGACTAGAGCAAAATGTGTATGCTTGGGGAGATGAGCTGACGCCAGAGGGCAAGCATAGATGCAACATCTGGCAGGGTAAATTTCCTTTGGAGAATTCAAAGGAGGACGGCTACATTGGAACGGCGCCTGTTCGATCGTACCGAGCGAATGGATACGGTTTGTACAATGTAGCAGGCAATGTTTGGGAGTGGTGCGCGGATTGGTTTTCGCCAACGTGGCATCAGCAGAATGATTGCCGCATAGACCCTCAAGGGCCGAGCGAAGGCGACCGTCGCTTGATGAAGGGCGGATCGTTTTTATGCCATGATTCGTACTGCAATCGCTATCGCGTTGCGGCTCGTACCTCGAATACGCCCGATACATCGACCGCAAATTGCGGCTTTCGGACTGCTTTGAGCGCCCAATAGTCGATACGGAAAAGCGGTACGCTAAAGCGTACCGCCGAAAGTAAGTATTCAGAATACTTAGAACTAAATTGACGACTTGCGTCCGATGCGTAGGGGACCGCGACCGCCTCCGCCCATAGGAGGTTTGGACCACGATTTGGGATCCTTGGCATTGTCGTTTGGATTTTTCGCTTCTTCGCTTTTCGGCGTGAAGGGAGCCGATCCCACGCTTGGAATATCGCTTGGAGCAGAGCTGGGTAGGGCATTGCCGTTCTGCGCTTCCTCCTCAAGCTTGCGAAGGCGGGCCTCAACCTGGGAGAGTTCCGTTTGTTTGCGCTGAAGCTCTTGGACATCCTCTTGGAAATTCTGCTTAGCTTGCTCGAACTGGCGCATCTCGTCTTTAAGTTGCCCCTGCTGAGCCTGTAGCTTCAATTGCTCTTCTTTGATTCGATGCTGCATCTCGCGAAGGGAGATTTCGGCATCGCGTTTTTCCACCTGAATTTCACGGGCCTTTTTTCCGTGATCCTCGTCTAAAGAGCGCTTCTCCAGTTCGAGTCGATCCAGCTTTTCCTGCATCTTGAACTTCTCGATTTCGAGAAGCCTTTTCTCTTCTTCGAGTTCTTCGATCGAAGCATTGGAGGCCGAGCTCTGGAGGCTGGAGAGTTCGTTCTCCTTTTGCGATAGGAGGAACTCCTTTTCCGCTACGTCTTCTCGCGCGCCGTGGAGTTCTTCGCGCAGCTGCCTGTTTTCGCTTTCAAGTTTTTCAGACGACCCACTCGAGGATTTGATCTGCTCTAGTTCCTTTCGCAAATCCTGAATCTGCGCTTCGTAGTCCAGTCTGGCCTCGTTCGCTTTTTGTTGAGCAAGGTCGAGTTGTTCTTGAGCCTCGCCGCTTGTTGGAGGATTTGAAGAGACGCTTGAGCGCATCTCTTCAAACTCGATTCTCTGAGCGTCCAGCTCTGCAAGCTGAATCTCGACGCTGACTTTCTGCTTTGAGATCTTGGACGCGCGCTCCTCCAATTCTCGCTCTTTCTCGTCCAGATCAGCGGCTCTTTCAAGGGTCTGCGTCCCATCGCCACCGGATTGATTTCGAAGCTCGTCGAGAAGAGACTCCGCTTTAGCAAGCTGGCTCTGAAGACTGTCGTATTCGGAGGACTTGCTTTCTAGCTCCTGTTGAACCTCATCGAATCTCGCTTGGAGGTCGATGAAGTCTTCGGAGTCCGATACATCTGCTCGCTGTTCGGATTCTTCCGTATCAGGTCGCAAAGCGGAAAGAACCTTCTCAACCGCTTGTATGTCTTCCCAGGATACATCGGAATCAGCTTCGTCATGCGCTCCGAGAAAGTTGTGCGTCGATTCGAATATGTTCTTTAAATCGTCTGCGTTCTCGATGATGTCCGTAACGCCGGCTCGTATACCGTTTATAACCGCGTCTAGGTCGGGCTCATTCGAAAGAAGAAATATGGGCAAGGATGGCTGGGTTTCCTTGAGACGAGAGACCAAGGCGAGCTCCTGCTGATTTTCAGGTATCCGACCATCGGTAATCGCGAGGTCGAAGCGTTCGTGTCGGGCCGCTTCGACCGCTTTGTCGGCTGATGTGTGGCAACTCGTTTGATATCCAGTGCCGGATAGCACGAAGGAAAGGGCCTTCGCTTCGTCCGAGTCGCCGCGAACGATCAAGATTTTCTTGTTCAATGCTGTGGTGGTTCCGTTGTTAGATTATGAGATTGTTCCGCTTAGTGATACGTCCTCTGGTGGAAGGTCTTGGATTTTCGGCTCCAAATTTAGCCAAGTTTTTAAACAATCTAGAGGCTATTCCGGTAGCGATAATCTACATAGAGGAACCGCCCCGTGGGGGCGGCGGAAAGTACCCAATCTCAATCTGAGTAGAGACCAGATTCTGCGGGGGTTGGCCATCGATGCAAAAGACCCCAGATTCTTTCTAGAACCTGGGGCCTTTGAATATACTGAAGCGTATTGCTTCTTTAAATACTATCCGATCTGTTCTCTATGCGTAGATTCGTAGAACTCGCGGAATATCTGCATGCGCTGGCGCTCGCGATTCTCCTCTTCGATCTCCTCGGTGCTACGTTGACGTTCGTTGTTCGCCATGATTTTTCTCATCTTAGAGAGGGCCATGTTTTGCAATTGGCGTACGCGCTCTCGAGTGATGCCGAAAATCTGACCGACCTCTTCGAGAGTGAGGGGCGAATCGCCCTCTAGGCCGAAGCGGAGCTTGATGATTTTCGCTTCTCGACCATCGAGCGTATCGATCATTTCGCTGAGATCCGTATGAAGAGACTTTTCTTTCAGACGTTCGTAGGGAGTAGGCGAATTTTCATCCCCAACAATTTCGCCAAACTCCGCGCCATCGCCATCGTCTCCAACGGGCGCGTTTAGCGAAGTGGGACGAACACTGACGGTCTTGAGGTGAGAGACTTTGTTGACTGGCATCTCAAGAACGTGAGCTAACTCATCGTCGGTGGGCTCGCGTCCCAGCTCTTCAGTAAGCTGCATTGCGACCTTTCGCATTCGCGATATTTTATCGACCAAATGGACTGGGAGACGAATGGTCTTACTTTGGTTGGCCAAAGCGCGCTTGATCGATTGCTTAATCCACCAGGCTGCGTAGGTGCTCAGCTTGCCTCCTTTTTCTGGATCGAATCTCTCTACCGCCTTGATGAGACCTATGTTGCCTTCGCTGATGAGATCGAGCACAGGAAGACCGAAGTCTTTATAGTCATGGGCGATCTTGACGACGAGTCTGAGATTGGACTTGATCATCAGGTCTCTCGCTGCTTTGTCGCCTTTCTTTATGCGATTGGCAAGTGAGACCTCTTGCTCCGGCGTAAGCAGAGGGATTTTTCCGATTTCTTGGAGATACAGCTTTATCGAGCTACGCTCCATTGAGTCTTTCGGAGCTGGAGTGTTAGAGTTTTCGGTAAATGAGGGAGGGGTATTTGCCTTTGCCACTTCTTGAGCGGCGTTGGAGGTTTCGTTCATTCCGGATATTCGGCGTGAAGAACCGAGGGCGAAGTCAGGGGATGTCTGAAGGGCCATTATGATTTCTCCGTTTTAATTATGATTGTGTAGTGACTTGAAGGGGTGGATACCTGGGAAGGGAGCGAGAATGATTTCAAGGGTTAGGAGTTTCCTTGGAGAAAATCGATCAGGGTCGTTTCCGGCATCGCATGCGCTCAAGTTGATGATAGGGATACAAGGCTACTAATGGGGTGTAGTAGAGCC
>JBCCZW010000377.1:0-4983 GCA_039186805.1 Verrucomicrobiota bacterium | reverse complement strand
GAACAGCTAAGACGCGTAGCTCAATAGAGTGAAACTCTCCAGGCTGTTCCCGTTGTTCGGGGCTTAGATATTGGAGCGCTTTTTGCGGATTGCTGCGGGCGTAGGCGTTGATTTTGGTAGCTTGCTCTGGGCTTAGGTCAAGCTGTGCGAATACGGTGCCTTGGATTTGCTTTTTCTGGTCGTGATGCGGGGCGGGGCGGTAGTTGACGAGTTTCTTGGAGCCAGGTATTTGGCTTGGATCGTCGAGGTAGACATCGGTATTCACGCCTTCGGCAGTGGCTTTGGCGATGAGGGCTTGGAGGGAAATTCGGGAGGGGTCGTAGGTTACGAGGGTGACCTCGCGGCCTCCGATAAATCCGGCTTCGGTTTCGATGACGGAGGGCAAGGCTCCCATTTTGTATTCACCGGTCCAGAAGCAGAATTGGCAGAAGGCGACGCGAGCGGTGGCGTTCGATTGGGAGAGGGAGGCGGCTGTCTTAGTCTTCGTCAGTACGGTTTGGATACGAGCCATTATCTCTGGGCCGGTCCAAACGCGGTCTTTGCGAGGAATGATATCCTTACCGTTGGAGTCGAGGAAGCGAACGACTTGGTAGTTCCAAGCGGGTTCTCCGAACTGCTTGCGAATGCGCCCGTCTTCACCGCCTTTGTTGTTGTGAATGAGCAAGGGGATGAAGTTATCTTCGATCGCCGCGACTACCTTGGGGTCCGAAAGGACATCGTTGCCGAATTGCTTGCATCCGGCGCAGCCGGGCACTTCTTGGAAGAGGAGAAATATCGGTTTGCCTGACTCCTTTGCCTGAGCGAGGGCGTGTTCGTAATTTCGGCCCCAGTTTACATCTCCTACCTCTTCTGGATTTCCTGCTTGGGTGGAGGGTAGTAGCGCGAAAATGAGCAATACGATTAGAAGATTCTTCATAATTATGCGAGCGCCGAGTCCTTGTTTTTATTCCCTGATTGTGGGTTGAATTTTTGGCTCTTCAAGAAGGATGACCTTGAGTAGTGGCGCTTGTTCTGCTGACCTAAAGGCGGAATCTTAACTCTTGATGATATGCCATTTAATAAGCACTACCAAAATCTTGTTACAGAGAAGTCTCAGGCTCACACGCGACTGATTCGCGACTATCAGGGGGCGAACTCCGACTTTGATTTCATTATTGTCGGATCCGGGATTGGAGGCGGCATCCTTGCGGATGACCTGGCCGATAATTTGGGAAAAAGTAAGCGAATTCTCGTGATTGACGCGGGTTCTTTTATCTACCCGACGCATGTCTACCACATCAGCCGGTATTCCAATGGAGCGGTCGCGCGGCATTTCGGGGTAGTTAATAGGGGGCAAGGTTACAACGACCACGCCCACCGTATCGGGGAGGAGCCTCAGATGAACCTTGGGGGTCGATCCGTGTTTTGGTCGGGTTTGATTCCGACTCCTCAGGAGTGGGAAAGGAAGTTCTTTCCTCCTGCCGTGCGAGCTGACTTCGAAAGCGGATTGTTGAAGGAGGCTGGCGATAAGATGAATGCCTCTGCAACACTGGGTAAGTTTGGAGAAGCGATCGCCGAGTTGTTTCAGGAATCGGATTTAAGCGATGACTTCTATATCGAAGAAACGCCACGGGCGGTTCATCAACCGTATCTGCTCAAGAACGGGCAGCCGAAGGGCGACTACTACTACGAGCCCACGGGGGTCTTTAACACGGCCGAGCTTCTGGTCAATCAGGTCGGACTGACTCCAGGGAGCGGATTCGATGATATGGGGCTTTTCGTTAAGTTGAACTCCTTTGTTGAAGCGATCGACGAGACTCCCGAGGGATGGCAAGCGGTGCGCGTAACCGATACTATTAATCGTAGCGAGCGAAGCTTTTATGCGCCGAAGGTTGTCATTGCTGCAGGATCGACTGAGAGCCCTAAGCTGATCAATCGTTCGTCAGTGTATCATAAATTTACTGACGGAGTGCGTCAGAATGTCGGTTTCGGGTTAACGGATCATCCGGTCAGTTCGGAAGCGCAGATCTTCGTCAAAAAGGCCCAACTCGAGAAAAACGGCGCCATTACCGAGAGTGTTCCGATAGAGAGGGACGATCATGCGAAGATTATATTCTACTCCAAGGGCAATACCGATCAGAATGGACATATTCAGTATCCATTCAACATAGAGATGAATATCAACCATGAGTACTGGCATTTGCGGCACAATGATCCTTCGAGCGGCATTCCGGATCTGTCTGAAGAAGACCGGAATAAAGTAAGGGTAGATATCAAGTTCAGCTTCGCGAATTTGTTGGATGATTATAATGGAGTACTTTCGCATTGGAATGATGGATACAAGCCAGACATTAGATTTAAGCGTTGGTACGAGCATCATTTATTAAACGAGCGCTTACCCAGGATCGCTGGCTGGCATAAGGATAAGGCGAGTTTCATGAGTCTTTTGCGCGATACTAAGAACCGCGTGTTCAGCCATTTCGAGATCGAGGGATATGGCTCAGACCCCTTTTACTCTAATGAGGGTTGGCCATTTGGGTGGGGAACGGTTCACCACGCCTGCGGTACTTTGCGAATGCCTTGGAGGGAAGACCTTTCTGATGACTCCTTCAACGCTTCGGAATCGGTGGTTGATACGAATCTGAAGGTGAAAAATACGAGTGGGCTCTACGTGTGCGACATGTCGGTTATGCCGATAAGCACTGCTGCTAATCCGGTGCGAGCGCTTGGAGCGCTCGCCTTGAGACTTTCTAGGCATTTACGGCAGTAGAGGTATCTACGGGACGAATACAGGAGGTCTATTTGGAAAGCCGAAAGAAGGATGGGCCTTCCTCGGTCTCGAGCTCTACTGTGAGCGTGTTGAATTCGGGTCCATCGGCTGTCGATTCGATGGTTTTCCAATCGGCGTCTCCAAGTCGAGTCCAGTTGGAGAGGTTTGGGGATCTGTCTAAAAAGTAGGTTTCTCCCAACGAACTGTTTGCTGGGGCTCTCCAGGATATTCTTAGGTCTGCGCCGCCTTCGCTTTTTAGGGCGTCCAATAGTCGGAGCTCATTAGGAAAAGGTATTTCGGTATCTGCGGAGTCTTCCAAGTCGCCCGCTAGGTAGCGAATGATGCGGCTGAGGATCACTTGGTTATCGCGCTTTTCTATATCGGAGCCAGGACCGTTGTTCCACATGGGTTGGCGGTCGAACATTGCGATTACGTTTCCGCTTTCTACTTTGGCTAGGGCCAGAGCGGCGAACTCGGGATTGGGGATGGTGAGGTTTTGCTGATGGGGGATGTTGGCGTTGCCCGATACCGTGTAGTCGGGGTTGTTTTCATAGGGAATTAGGCGAATAGCGGGTCCCTTAGGATCGACTGCGACGGGCGAGACACCTTCGCCTTCGATGACGGGGCGATCTGCCACGATGACATGGCTGGCCCCTGGACCCGCTCGGTAGGCGCGGACGCCATTTGCTTGATCGACGGTGACCTCCATGCCGTAGCGGCCGATGAGATTGTTGGTGACGCTTTGACCGACGGTATTCTGCGCCCCGACTACATTGAATTTGCCGCCTGATGCGGAGTCGCTGTAGATTAGGACGCCTCCTCCGCTTCGTATCCATTGATCAAGGACGTTCTTTTCTTGGGAAGTCCATATTTTCTGATGTAAGCCGAAGATGACGACATCGAAGTCTGCGAGTAGGTTAGTATCCAAGGTGATGGTTTGATCGTAGAGCTGTTCGATCGAGTAGCCTTCTCCTTCCACTAGCTCCCTGAACTGGGAAAGGCCGGTATTGCCTGAATCGGTAAGCAGCATCTGATCGTAAGGCTCAGCGTTTCCCGAAGGGACGGTTCCGGCTTCAGAGACGTCGCCGTGAATGTAAGCGATACGTTTAGATTTTTGCAAAAGAGCTACCCAATCGGATCCAGTTTCGTCTGGCGGACTGCCGAGGTCGATGGCGCTGCTGGAGGCTGTGACGCGAGCGATTGTTCCGGTTTCTAGGGGGTCCTCGGTGCGCGGGTTAAGCCAGCGGATTTCGAAATCGCCGCTGGCTTGGCTGAGATCGAGGGTCGCCCCAGCGGCTTCTCCCTCGGGAAGGTAGAGGGCGTACACTTGGTCTTCTAAGGCGAAGCAGTAGGCCTCGTTTGCGTTACCGATTAGGTTGTCCGCGGGGCTCATTTCGTGGAAGGGCAGGTAGGTCCGCATGAAGTTGAGGGCGCGTCGGCAATAGTCCCAGAATTGGTCGCGACTGCGGAAGTCTTCAAGCGTGAGATCGGAGTGGTCGTGTCCGTATCCAAAATACCACTCCGTTCCGGTGCCGCCTCCGAGTAGAACGCCCCAGAGCGCTCGGGCGCGTGCGTCGGTATGGTTTCCTGCCGAGGCGCCGTCGTCGTCGCTGTCGGGCACAAGGCCGTCGGTGGCGTTGCCGGGCTCGTCGTAGGCGATGACCCAGGGCTTGTTCGCGGAGGCGGAGTTTTCGCGCCAAGTTAGGACGTCGTCGTGAACGTCGTTAAAGAGGGCATTGCCTCCTTGGAGGGAAACGCCGGTTAGTTCCGAAGCGTTTCCAAGCAAAGGCGAATAGATTTCGTGTTTATCCTCTGGATACGTGTGGATGACGATGTTGTGCTGATAGGGGTCATTGTTCGCAAAGTATTCGGCCATGGCGATTCGCTCTGCGTCCGACTGGTTGTTGTTTTCCTCGCCGAGGTTCCAATTGAGAGCGAGGTGGTGGCCGAAGCGGGCAATCAGTTCCCGGTAGTAGAGCTTGCGTTCAGGACCAAGGGCTCCGCCATCGAGGAGGAGTTCGTTTTCGGTTTCCTGCGTTTTGAAGTGGAGGTAGAAGCCGAGGCGATCGGCGTGTTCGAAAACGACTTCCCATTGATCGAGACGCGATACGTCCATGCGTTCTCTTTCATTGTAATCGGGATAGGGGAAGACGTTTTTATCGTCTCCGTCGATGTTCATGGTGATGAAGGAGAAAACGTTCAGTCCCTCGGAGGCGAGGTAGTTGATCGCGCCG
>JBCCZW010000376.1:0-4994 GCA_039186805.1 Verrucomicrobiota bacterium | reverse complement strand
GCCCAAGAAACCATCGTCCTACCCCTCAACGACCTCCCCGTCCTAGAAGAAGCCTTCGCCAAATACGGAGACGAACTCGCAGGGGTGATCCTCGAGCCCTACCCCGCCAACATCGGCCTCATCATGCCGAAGCCCGGCTACCTCCAAGCCCTCCGCGACCTCTGCACCAAGCACGGCTCCGTCCTCATCTTCGATGAAGTCATGACCGGCTTCCGCGTATCCGCTGGAGGCGTACAAACCCGCGAAGCAATCACCCCCGACCTCACCACTCTCGGAAAAATCATCGGAGGCGGCCTCCCCGTCGGCGCCCTTGGCGGCAAAGCCGAAATCATGGATCACCTCGCTCCCCTAGGCCCCGTCTACCAAGCCGGCACTCTCAGCGGCAACCCACTCGCCATGGCCGCCGGAATCGCCTCTCTGAAGCTCCTCCTCGAAACCGACGCCTACGACCGCCTCGCCGCCATGGGCTCCCAAATCGCAGAGTCCCTCGAAACCGCCGGACAAGAAAAGGGCCTCCCCATCCAAGTCCCGCAGGTCGCCTCCATGTTCTGCGTCTACTTCGCCGCAGAACCCATCGAAAACCTAGACGACGCCACTAACACCCACACCGACCACTTCAACAAATACTTCCACACCTGTCTCGAAAAAGGAGTTTACCTCCCGCCCTCAAAATACGAAGCCAACTTCATCTCCACCGCCCACGAACAATCCGCCATCGACCAAGCCACCGAAGTCCTCGTCGAAGCCTTGCACAGCTTATAACATCTACCATCCTCTATCTTCATCTTCCATCCACCATCTAATACAAAAGATGGAAGATAGAAGATGAAGATTGCCGATAGAAGATACATCATGACCACCCGCGAGATCACCCTCACCATCGCCATCCTCCTAGCGATTCTCTGGGTCTATTTGCTGGTCATGCAAAAAAGGGGCAAGAGCAAGCAGGCCGCCAGCCAAGCTAACAGTTTCCTCAGAAGCATCTCCCAAATCGCCAACCGTATCTTCACAAGTATCTACAAAGTAAATACAACGAAGAATACCCATTCCCACCTCAACAGCCGATACCAATTCCTAAAAGCCAAACGAGAAGCCCGTGAACGCGCAGAACAACGCGAGAGGGAAAAAGAAGGCGAAGAGAACCACTAATGCCGAGACCATCGACGAGCCCCTCTTCCCACAAGCCCTTCAGCCAAGCCCCATCGATCGGCTAAAATCCCTCCCAGCCCGCGGCCGCCGCCAAAAGATTCTGCGTATATCTGCGTCAATCTGCGGATAAAAAACCGGAGCCCATCATCCCCCAAAGCGGCCCGCAGTGTCGTTCGTGGACAAACAACCTCTTCTATTCTTCACCCCGAGACCGAAGCTCCGCCCTCCGTATAGGCATGCCGTCGATCAAATCGAAAACGACATCAAGATCCAAATCCTCAACCTCGTAAACGGCTTTGATACCTCCATCCAATCCCACGAGGGCAAGCGACCCTGCGTTTACCCTTTCAAAGTAGCCGTCACGTACCCCTACATTGGATACGCCCATACGCATCCCATTTAAAACCTCTACTCCGCCCGGCGTTCTTAAAACAAAAAGCAACTTACGGTCCTCTAGCGCCTCAGCGTTCGCTTCGACTGATTTCCGGAGCTGAGAAATGAGTTCTCCGCTAGAAAGCTGCCCAACCATCAATCGATATCTCCACTGCAAATCCTCAAGCCGTTCGACTTCTTCCGGTTGACCATCCGATGCTAAAACGGACAAGCTAGACACCAAGGCCGCCATTCCTAAAACCCTTCGCATCCCTTAGAATCAGCTGCGAACCTGAAAACGGCAAGCCGAAGCCTCGCCTCGATACGATCCAAAAGCGCCCCATCTCTCGCATCGAAATTGGAGACGGCGTTGGATCGGCTCCGGATAACTTATCCGACTCTGCCCATTCCGATGGCGCTTTCCACGAAACTCGAGCGCCTTCTTTATAGAATTCATGCGAAAGTCGGATCTACCGCAAAAAATCTGCCCTGTTTGCAGTCGCCCGTTCACCTGGAGAAAGAAATGGGAAAAGAATTGGGAGGAGGTGCGTTATTGCTCCCGTCGATGCCGTTCCCTGAAAACGGCGATGAACCAAGCTGCGAAGCTTCCCTCCAGTTTATGAATCAGCTCGTCTGGTTCAAACGCGACCTGCGTCTAAGGGACCATGCTGCCTTCTCTAACGCAGCGCGACGAGGCCCGGTCCTATTCCTCTACTGCGTCGAACCAGACCTCATAAACGCCGATGACTTTGGAGAGCTTCACTGGAAGTTCATCCGCGAGTCTCTGGTCGAACTGGACGATAGCCTCAGAACCCTCGGATCAAAACTCACCCTAAAGCAAGGTCACCCTGTATCTATTCTTCAATCGCTTCTCTCGCAAAACGGAATTTTCGAAATTCACGCCCACGAAGAAACCGGCAATGCCCTCTCATTTAGAAGGGATCTGTCAGTTCGCAAATGGGCCAAAGCCAATCAAGTTCCCTTCCACGAATATCCTCAAAACGGTGTGGTGAGACGACTCGCTAACCGCGACGGATGGTCTGGAACCTGGGAAACCAGAATGCGAGCTCCCATCTTGCCCATCCCGGAATTCACTGCCGTTCAAGACCACGATTCCCCTCCCCTCAATCCCCCTACGTCGAACCAACTAGGCCTCGCCCGCGAGTTCTGCCAGCTCAACCCGCTCAAGGGAGGAGCGACGGAAGCTAAGAACACGCTGGTCTCCTTTCTTTCGTCGCGGGGAAAAGGCTACTCAAAGCGTATGAGCAGTCCGAATACAGCCCCCATCGCCTGCTCCCGACTCAGCCCCTATCTCGCCTACGGCTGCCTATCGATGCGCGAAGTGGTGCAGGCGACCCGCGCTCGAATCTCCGAAATCAAAGGCGACCCGAATCTCAAAAACGCGAGCTCGGTTCCCGGTCCTCGAGATCTCTCGAGTTTCCTTTCTCGCTGCCATTGGCACTGTCATTTTATACAGAAGTTGGAAAGCGAGCCTGAGATCGAATTCCGAAACTTCAACCCCTCAACCGAATCCCTGCGTCCCAGAAAACCAAATACGGAATACCTAGAAGCATGGAAAAACGGTCGCACCGGCTATCCCTTTATTGATGCCTGTATGCGCTACCTCCGCGCGCACGGCTGGATCAATTTCCGTATGAGAGCCATGCTAGTCTCCTTCGCCGCCTACGATCTCTGGTTGGACTGGCGGGACTTCAAAGACTTTCTCGCTAAAACCTTCATCGACTACGAACCAGGCATACATTACTCCCAGCTCCAGATGCAAAGCGGCGTCACCGGCATAAACACCCTCCGCATGTACAACCCAACTAAACAAGGGCTCGACCAAGACCCCGACGGAACCTTCATCCGCCAATGGGTGCCCGAACTCGCTCATCTACCCAAAGAGTCCATCCACTCTCCCTACGAAACGCCTCTCTTGTTTTCAGGCTCTGATTATCCACCGCCCATCGTCGATCACGCCGAAGCGATCAAAGAAGCCCGCGTTCACTTTAAATCTCTTCGTTCGAAACCAGAATTCCAAGCGTCCAAAAAAGCCGTCCTAGAAAAGCACGGCAGCCGCAAACGGGGCTGACGCCCTCGTTTGCTCGAGCAAAAACGTTGCTTCCTCAGAAATTCAGCTCCAGTTACCCTACACCCGCCAACAAATAGCGCCCCTGGAGCGCATGCTCTCTGACAACCCTTCGTGCTCTTAGTGGATAAATACACGCATTTCCAACCATGACTCTCAAAGACCTGCAAAACCAACTTCACCGACTCGACGGCAAACCGTATCCAGCTTACAAGGACCTTCGTGGACGTTACGACTGCGGTCGCTTTATGCTCTCGCTCGATCGCGTGCAAGGCGACCCCTTCGCCGCCCCGTCTCGGCTTTCCATCTCCATCGATCACCAAGACTCCCAACTCCCCTCATCGCTCTTCTCCAACCGTTCCCGTCGGACGGGTACCGAAACCTTCCTCGCCCTCGCCTTTTCCCAAGCCTGCCGCCAAACCAGCTCCCACCTCGGCTCCGGCAAATCCGGACTCATCTCCATCGACACTCCCGGCCAGGAAATCCTCCAGCGTACTTGCATTGAAATTGGCGAAACTAAAACCACCGCCCGCTTCACCGCCGGACTCCCCGCAAACGGTCGCCGCATCATGGGTCGCGCTGCCACCAAGCTCCTCGTCGAGGCGATTCCTGAAATCGTCGAAGACGCCCTCCTGTATCCAAACCTCAACGCCGCGGAAATCCATTCCTACGCCGACACCAACGAAGACGCCGAGACCCTCCGCGGCAAACTCGACGCCCTTAAGCTCGTCGCCTTCGTCGCCGACGGCGCCATTCTCCCCCGCGCCTCCGGCGTCGACCAACGCCCGCTCCAAGAAGCCATCCCTTTCCAATCCCCCGATTCCCTCCGCGTATCCATCGATCTCCCACACGCCGGAACCATCACCGGCATGGGCATCCCCCAAGGCATTACCCTCATCGTAGGCGGGGGCTACCACGGTAAATCCACTCTCCTCAACGCCCTCGAACGCGGCGTCTACAACCATCGACCCAAGGACGGGCGCCAACGCGTTGTCGCTCGCCGCGATGCCGCCAAAGTAAGAGCCGAAGACGGCCGCTCCGTCGCAAGCGTAGATCTAAGCCCCTTCATTAATAATCTCCCCGGCGGCAAAAGCACCCAGAGTTTCTCCACCGAAAATGCCTCAGGCTCCACCTCGCAAGCCGCCGCCATTATCGAGACCCTCGAAACCGGTTCGAAGCTCCTCCTCATCGACGAAGACATTTCCGCCACCAATTTTCTGATACGCGACGAACGCATGCAAAAGCTAATCGCCCCCGAGAAAGAGCCCATCACCCCCTTCGTGCAGCGAATCCGCTCCCTCTACGAAACGCAAAACGTCTCCACAATTCTGGTACTGGGCGGCTCCGGCGATTACTTTGAACCCGCTGACCACATCATTGCCCT
>JBCCZW010000375.1:0-4996 GCA_039186805.1 Verrucomicrobiota bacterium | reverse complement strand
TTTTGGTGAGGGTGTTGGTGGGGATGTCGAGTTTGTTCATGCCGCCGTCGAGGTAGGGGGAGCCGCCGTGGGGGTCCCAGAGGTCGGAGTCGCCGAGGTCGGTGGAGCTTTCGAGATGAAAGGCGTCCATGAAGGCGCAAGGGCCGTAGTCGATGGTTTCGCCCGAGATGGCGCAATTATCGGTATTCATCACGCCGTGTATGAAGCCGATGGACATCCATTGGGGAATGAGTTGGGCTTGGGCGACGATGACGGCCTCGAGAAGCGCGAGGTAGGGGGAATCCGCTTCGGCTGCTGCGGGGTAGTGTCGAGCGATGGCGTAGTCGGCAAGTTCGCGAAGAGCGTCAGAGTCTTGTCGGGCAAGGAAGTATTGGAAAGTGCCGACTCTGAGATGGCTGGCGGCGACTCTCGTGAAGACTCCCCCCGGGACGCTGCCTTCCTGACGAAATACGGTTTCGCCAGTGACGACGGCGGCGAGCGCTCGGGTGCTTGGGATTCCTAGAGCGGTCATGGCTTCACTGACGATATACTCTCGGAGGACGGGACCGAGAGCGGACTTTCCGTCGCCGTTTCGGGAGAATGCGGTCTGGCCGGAGCCTTTCAGCTGGATGTCTCGCCGCATTCCGTCCTCTCCGATGACTTCTCCAAGAAGGACGGCTCGGCCGTCGCCGAGTTGCGGCACGAAGTTGCCGAATTGGTGACCGGCGTAAGCTTGGGCGATGGGTTCTGCGCCTTGCGGGATTGCATTGCCGGAGAAGGCGTTGAGAGCGTCTGTAGTATCGAGCCAGTCAGGGGCGATGCGAAGAGTGGCGGCAAGGTCCTTGTTGGCGCGGATGAGTTTAGGTGAAGGGACAGAGGCGGCGGATTGCCTGGAGTAAAAGCGTTCCGGCAGACGAACGTAGGTGTTATCGAAGGGAATGGACATATCGCTCGTCGAGAAGACGCTCGATAAGGCTCTGACTCAAGGCAGAATGGAATTTATCAGACGCCCGTTTGTTTGGCGAGAATCGGGCGCGGCTCGATTACTTCGGTTTGATAAGGTCGATGCCTTGGCGGGCCTTAGGATTCATCGGATTGAAGGGTCGATTGGAAGAAGCTGAGCACCTCTTTTTTGGCGTCGTCCGTATTGAAGAGCGGACCTCCATGGCCTCCTCCTTCAATCACCACGAGCTTGCTCGATACTCCGGCGGTCATGAGCTTCGAATGCAGCTTTTGACTTTGAATGAGAGGGACGCCCGGATCCTGATCGCCATGCATGATGAGGAAAGGCGCTGACCGTGGGCTGACTTGGAAGTAGGCGCTGGCGTCTTTGGCAAGGTCAGGAACCTCCCGGACGGTGGCGCCCAGAAGCTTGGCTCCGTTAGAGTTGGCGACGTCTTCGCGGGTGCGGCCGAAGCCTACGTTATTTGGGGGCATGGTAAGGAGGTCCGAGGGACCGAACCAATCGCAGACGGCTTGGACTTGGGAGGAGATGTCCTCGTCTCCTGGATACGCTCGGGTACCCATGAGCGCGACGAGGTGACCGCCGGCGGAGGTGCCCCAAGCTCCGATGCGGGAGGGATCTAGGTTAAATCGATCTGCGTTTGAGCGAAGCCAGCGAACGGCTGCGTAACAGTCGTCGATTTGGGCAGGCCACTGGGCGACGTCTGTAAGGCGATAGTCAATACCAGCGACGGCGAAGCCATGCTCGGAAAGCCATGAGGCCCGCTTGAGAGCCGTTTTGCGGCTGCCGTTTTTCCATCCTCCGCCATGAACGAAGATGACGACGGGAGACGGCTTGGCGGACTCGTCGGGGAGGTATAGATCGAGGGTGAGCGTGTGCCCTCCGGGCGAGGCGTATTGATGGTTTTCGGGCGCGGCGACAGCGAGAGTCGCCAAGCTAGCGATGAGGGAAAGGAATTTGATTAAAGAGGATCGGAACATTTGTTTTTTCGATTTGCGGTACCTGAATGCTTTTGGGCGTCGTTGTAGTCGAGTTGGTATTACAGGTCTACTTTCCTACAGCGTTTAGGCGTGACTGGAGTTTTTGCGTGAGTCTGGAAACGGTTAATGGGTCTTGAGCGGCAGCGTTTATGGCGGCGTTGCCTTCTCGGGTGAAGTCGTAGAGTTCAGGATCGCCGTCATCGCGCAGGATTAGGCGGTGAGTGTCAGTGCGGATTGTGGTGGCTGTGCCGCGGTAGGCGATGGCAGAGTGGCCTTTAGCCTCTGGATTATCTAGTATTGGAAGAAGGGATACGCCTTGAAGGAAGTCAGGTTTTGGAAGGCCTGCCAGGTCGCAGAGGGTGGGGAATACATCGAGGGTTTCCACAATTGCTTTGGATTTCTTACCCTTCTTTTCAAGGCCGGGGTAGGAAATAATGAGAGGCGAGTGGAGCGCTTCCTCGAACAGACAGTGCTTGCCCCAGATTGAGCGTTCGCCCAGATGCCAGCCGTGGTCGCCCCAGATGATGACGATAGTGTTATCGCGTTTTCCTGTTTGTTCGAGCTTGGCGACAACGCGGCCGACCAGAGCATCTGCGTAGGTAACGCAGGCGGCGTAATAGCGGCGAACCTCGGTGGCGAACGCAGCGTCCGTGTTGGGATCGCGGCCCCAACGATTGTATTTCATGAACTCGTTGGACGTGTGCCAGGTGGAATGCCAGTCTGGTTTCTCAGGGTGGGGAATGGGAGGAAGCTCTATGCCCTCGTAAGCGTCGAGGTATTTCTTTGGGGCGCCGAAGGGGAGGTGAGGCTTGAGGATGCCTACCGCTAGGAAAAAGGGTTTATCGTCGTTGGCGAGGCGCTCCAGTTGCGATAGCGATTCATCGATGGTGAGCCCGTCTGGGTAAATCTCGTCTGGTCCTTCTTCGGCTTGAAGTAGATCCATTTCCTCCGCTTTCTTGCGGATCTCGCCGTGCGCCAGACCGTGCATTGCGCCGCGGGGATGCTGCCAGGCTCCGGAGGGGGCGAGGTGGCGATCCCAGGCTCCGGGCATTTCGGGAATCGAGTCATAGTCCCATTCCGGTCCGCCTCTTCCGCCAGGGTGGTGTGAAACCTTTCCGACAGATACGGTTGTGTATCCGTTTTGTCTGAACCATTCCGGCATGCTCGGTGGGATTTCCTTTCCTTCGGCCATGGCTTCGGCTCGCATGAAAATCGCTTTATTACTGGCGTCTCCGCAGCGACCCGTAAGGAGAGTGTAGCGAGAGGGGCCGCAGCTAGGAGAGTTGACGTAGTGGTTTAGAAAGGCGCGACCTTGTTGAGCGAGTTGGTCGATATGGGGCGACTTGATGTAGTCGGCGCCGAAAGACTTCAATTCGGGGCGAAGGTCATCGATGCAAATTAGGAGCACATTGGGTTTGTCTAGGGCGACGGAGCCCGCTGAAAGAATCAATGCGGTGAAGAGGGTAAGGATGGGTTTCATACAGTCTTTTCTAGGGGGTGATTTTTCCAACTCGTGTTGGATTACCATGTTTTTAGCCTATGAAGGGAAAAGCGTTTATTCGGCGAGTACGGGAACGGAGCGATTGGACTTGCGGTAAAGAGAGGGACTGAGACCCATCTCTTGGGAGAAGCTGCGAGAGAAGTAGTTTAAGCTGTTGAAACCGGCGGACCAGGCGATTTCCGATAGATTGAGTTTAGGGTCTTGGAGCAGAGTAACCGCGAACTGGATACGTTTTTTGCGAATGTATTGGTTGGGGGAGACTCCGCCGTACTCGCGGAAAATACGCGAAAAGTGGTCGGGACTGCAATTGAGTCGCTTCGCTAGATAAGATACGCTGAGCAGGGGGTTGCTGATGTGCTTACTGATGAGATCCTCCGCGCGGATCAGTTTGATATCGGGAGAATCAGTGGGTCCTTGCGCCCTTTCCAGCGTCTCGAGAACGATTGAAAAATAGGCTCGGATGAGTCCATCGACTCTGACCCTTTGGTATTCGGTTGCTATCCCGCTTTTCTTTTGAGCGCTGATTTCATTGAGGTAGGATAGGGCTTCGGCGCTCTTCGGCGTTATGAAGTGATCTCCGTATTCGACATATGGATGCATTCCCTCATCGCAATTGGAGGCAAGGAAGCTCAGAGCGCCTTGAGCGAAGCCGAGGACAACGTTGCGGAAGGGGCGTTTGATATGGGATCGTCCAATTTCGCCGTGCGGCAAACCTTGATGGATAAGACAGCCCTCGCCCTCATTGAGATCGAATCGATCTCCGGGACAGGTGAATTCATTGGCGCCCGATTCCTGAACGAAGACTTCGGGGATTGGGTGGAAGTGCATATCCGGATGTTGGGTACGTAGTCCTTCGAGATTGGGCAAGTGAAAGACGTAGTCACCGGAAAGCAGCTTCTCGAAGAATGGCTGAATGGTTTTCGTGTAGCGACGCTTGCGTTGTTCCAGAGTGGTGGACATTCGTAGATCGGATTTGTGCTAATCTTGTCGAAATACTGGAAGGGATTCCTATTGAACAGGCAAGCGTTGTTTCTGAGGGTCGCATCCAGATGGTTAAGTTAGCAGTGATCGGAACGGGTGGGATGGCCAACAATCACGCCCAAAATTTCTCGAAGATGAATAACTGCACCCTTGTAGCAGGCTGCGATATCGATGCGGAAAAGGTGGGTGCATTTTGCGAGAAACATGGAATAGACGAAGTTTATACTGACTACGGAAAAATGCTAACTGAGGTGGATTGCGATGCGGTGACGATCGTGACGCCGGATGCGTTTCATCACTCAATCGCTCTGGATGCAATTAAAGCGGGAAAGCATGTTCTTTGCGAGAAGCCGTTAGCAATGAAGTACGAGGAGGCGGCTGAGATGAGCGACGCTGCCAATGAGGCGGGCGTGATTAACATGGTCAATTTCTCTTATCGAAATAGCTCGGCGATTCAGAAGGCGGCCCAGTTGGCGGCTGCGGGAGAGCTGGGTGTTGTTCGACACGCGTATGCTTATTACTTGCAAAGTTGGCTCGCCCAGGACGCATGGGGATTTTGGGAAACGGACCCGAAATGGCTTTGGAGGTTAT
>JBCCZW010000374.1:0-5014 GCA_039186805.1 Verrucomicrobiota bacterium | reverse complement strand
TGCGGATAACCCCGAGTACGCTGAAGTGAAAGCAAAATTAGTGAAGGAACTGGATCGTTGGAGGGAAGAGGTCATTGAAGACAAGGGAAACTTCGAATTGCAAAGCTCTTAGCCTCACGGCCAAGCGTATACAGAAACTGGCGAACTAATTGCTTGATGTTCGAGAGTGCTTCGTCACCAAGAACCAAATACTCGAGCTCCTCGACCGTGCTAAACTCAGGGTACTATCGCTTTAGCTGGTACAGCCAATCCTGAACCGCTTCGCTACCGGAAAACAGTCCACCTTGGAATAAAAGACTGCCCAATACGACTTGGGTCCAAATCTCTGGTCCCTAAAAAAAGCAGACGCGAGCCGAAAGCCGACTCGCGCCTACAAAGCAAAGGTTATTTTGGGGCACCTCTACTGGAAGAAGCTAGCGATGATAATTCCCGCTGCCAGTACGATTAGAGCGCCCCAAAGGAACAACTCCGCTCGAAACCATTTTTCAACGATTCTTGCCATAGTATTGAGTTTGATAGTCCGTCGGACAGCTGCCCGAACAATTCGTATATAAGATACATAATCAGAAAAATACAAACTATGTATCTTTCCGCGAGACTATGTTCCCTTCGAATACTCGCCGCAAATCGTACGGGCGCCGCCACTACAGCTATGAATACGCCGATTTCAGCTTCTTCCGCTCGCGCTTCAAAAGCTCCGCAGTCAACCGCGACCCCTCCTGCTCGCTCAAACGATCCCCCTCAAACTCCGCGCTCGCCAAGCCTCTAAACCCAGCATCCAAAACAGTCCGCAAACACTGATTATAATCGATTGTCGTTTCTTCCCCGTCAGGCCCAAAGTCGTGAGACTTCGCGCTCACCGACCTTGTGTAAGGAGCCAAATCTAATAAGCCTTGCAATCGGTCATATCGACGCTCCGGCACCAAGCCCCAGCCTCCCATAAAGAAATTGTCGAAGTCCGTATACACCCCCACCCGCGGATGATCCGCCATTTCCATCAGCATCGCCAGCCACGCGCCATTGCTCCCTGGGTGTCCATGATTCTCCACCAAAACTTCCAAGCCGAAGTCCGCTGAGAGGTCGCCCAATTCCTTCAAACTCTCCGCGCACTGACGACACTGCTGCAAGTAGTTGCCTTCTCCATACGGATTGACCCTTAAGTAGGGGCAACCTAAATACGCAGCCGCCTCGAACCATTCCTTATGCAGCTCGATGGAGGCCTTCCGGTCCTCTTTCGCGCGAGCGCCAATCAGACCCGTTTGATCGCACATCAAAACTCCGAAGCCCACTCCCGCGGCCTCCGCCCTCCGTTTAAACTCGTCCAGCCAAGGCTCATCTCTTGCATGCCCAAACCAAAGAATATTTACTAAATCGACCGTACCCACCCCGAACTCCTTGGCCTTCACCACAATATCACGAGAATCCAAATATCCCTTCAACACGCCATCCGGGTTCGTATTCAAAGTCTTGATAAATTCCGAATAATTATCTCTCGCATTCCCCAAAATCGCTCGGTGAAACCCCCATTGGGAAAGCGAAATCTGAAACAGATCCTCTTCTCTTTCCAAGGCGCTCTTACCCACCCATGGAGCAGTCGCTCCAAACGTCCCCGCCGCTGCAATTCCTTTTACAAATTCTCTTCTGTCCATATTAATAGAAACAATCTTTCGCCTCATCAAAAAGAAGAATTACCCCTTAGCAAACCTACAAATATGCACACATAAGAAACCTGCGATTCGTTCTCCAAATAACGGATTCCCTAATGATCATTGACCCCTCGAATACCATGATCGATAAATTCAAAAGATGCTCCGCAAACTCATTATACTCGCCACATTGATCACTATCGCCTCCTGCTCGCCGCAACCTGAAACAACAGAGTTCGCGGTGATCGGCTACCTGCCTCACTACCGCATGGATTCCGTCCTGCCCACGCAAATACAAGGCCTCACTCACCTCATCTACTTCAGCATAGACCCACCCGCGGACGGAATAATCGCAGAGCCGATCGCTAACCGCGAGCATCTCGCTAAACTTTCCTCTCTCCGAGAATCCGTCGGCTGCAAACTCCTGCTTTGCGTCGGAGGTTGGGGGAAATCCGACGGCTTTCCCCAGCTAGCCGCCGACGCTCAAGCCCGCAATCGCTTCATCGAAACGCTAACCGAATTCTGCGAGACTCACGAATTCGACGGCGTCGACTACGATTGGGAACACCCCAAAGACGCGCGCGAAATGGAACTCTACCGCCAACTCGTCGCCGATACGAAAACCCAATTCACTCCTCTCAACTTGGAGGTCACCATTGCTCAAGCCTCGTGGCAAGACCTCGGGAAAGACATCTACGGGCTCGTTGATCGCATCCACTTTATGTCCTACGATCATGAATACCCGCAAGCCACATACGAACAAACGAAAGCCGATCTGGAAAACCTCATCGCCTGGGGCTGCCCACCCGAAAAGATCGCTCTCGGTCTGCCGTTTTACGGACGCAATGAAAAACGCGAAGCCCGCACCTACGCAGACCTAATAGCCGATCAAGAAACCGGCTCCGAAACCGATATTATCGAAGGTTACGCCCACAACGGCCCCGCGACCATCCAAGCCAAAACCCAACTTGCTCAAGACCAAAATCTAGCTGGCGTCATGATCTGGGAAATCGCCCAAGACTCTCGCGAAAAAGAAACCTCCCTCCTCCAAGCCATCCTTCAAGTGAGCAAAAACTGACCGTGCAAGCCTGAGGAAAGGCTGCTTCCAGCTGCCAATCCAAAAGCCTGCCGCAACCCATGCGATGGCGAGGCAAGACTTTAGCAAGTCCTCCTTCGCTCGTAAAACGAAGGAGGCTAGGTCCGCCCCCCCAGAGCTCGAAATCCAACCCAATCCCTCTATACCTTAGTCCGCAGAAGCCGCTTCCTCGCTCCTTCAACATGGCGCTTCAAAAGGAAGACCCTGAGCTTAATCCTCTCCAATTATCTTGTCTCACGCCCTTTCAACCCACTACATGGCCTCAATCCTCAACCCTCCAACCAAATCACATCCATGGAAGTATTCGCCAACGAACAAGCATTAGAAGAACTCAAAGCTACCCTCAAAAAACAAGCCAGTTGGTTTTACTGGATTGCTGGACTTTCTTTAGTCAACACCATCGCCATCGCATCCGGAGCAGACTTCGCATTCATCATGGGTCTCGGCATCACCCAAATCATTGACGCGATAGGCTTTACTCTTGCTGAAGAAGGCGTCGCGTTCGCGTCGACCGCCACAACCATCATTTCCCTTATTATTTGCGGTCTGTATGGAGCTATTGGTTACATGGCCATCAACCAAAGTAAAGTCGCGCACCTAGTGGGCATCATCCTATATAGCTTAGACACGCTCATCTTCCTCGTCTTTTTCGATATCATGCCGCTCGCTTTTCACGGACTCGCTCTCTTTTTTCTCTTCAAAGGATTCCAGACCCAAAAGGACATCAAAGCTGTCCAAGAAGCGCTTAAGCAAACACCCGAAGAACCAATGCTTCGAATTGATCCCCAAGATTCGATATGAAGAGCAAATACGAATTTCGCAAACTAGCATCAAACAACTCGGAACTCTCATAACTCACCGCTAGCGAGGCAAGAATTTAGCAAGTCCTCCTTCGCTAGTAAAACAAAGGAGGCCAGTCCAGCCGCCCAGAGCCCCAAATCCAACCCATCTACCTCTCTACCTTAGCCCGCGGAAACCTCTCTCTTATACCTTCGACCACGATTTCGCTTACCCTCGTATTGCGCAAATCCAGATACCGCAAACGCTTCATCTTCCCAATCCCCTCCGGCAGGGCTTCAATCGGATTTCCATTCAGCGACAGTTCCTCTACTCGCTCCCAATTCCCGATCTTCTCGGGTATCTCCTGCACCCGATTGAAATTCAAATCCACTTTCCTCAGGCTCCCCAACTGGAACAGCTCCCCCGGAATCGCATCCATCTCGTTATAGCTCAAATCCAGTTCCTCCAGCTGCGTCCAATTCCTCACATTCGCGGAACAATCGAGAATTCGCTGACCGCTCAAATCCAGCTTTCTCAATTCCCTCAACTCGCACCACGCCTGCCGAATCTGCAGCACGCGTGACTTATACTTTTCTTTGTCATGATGCTCTCTCTGCTTCCCAAATTCTAGAGTTCTCAAACCCTTCAAATTCGCGATCTCCAGCGGCAGTTCGTCAATAAAGGTGTAACTGATATTCAAATACTCCAAGTGACTCATCCGACATACGAACTTCGGTAAATTGGGAAACGCTCCATAGGAAATATCCAAGCCCTTCAAACCGGTTAAGTTCTGAATCTCCACCGGAAGCGAACGCATCCCCGTTGCATAGACGTTCAAGCGTTCCATTCTCTTCAAGTACCCAATTTCTGGACACAACCGAGTCACCCCCTGCACATCCAAAGATCGCAAGCGCTTCAGCCATCGCAGATCTCCGGGCAATTCCCAACGCGTCAACATCAATTCCAATTCCTCCAAACCTTCCATCTCCCAGACCACCCACGGAACCTCCCTCAAGCCGCAATCCAAGCTCAACTTCCGCAGCTTCTTCAATTCCCTCAAACTCTCCGGAAGCCTCACCTCGCCGTAGGCCTCAATCTCCAAGACCTCCAAATTCTCCAGAGATCCCACCGCCTCCGAAAGAACCAAATCCTCCCGAACCCATTCGTCTCCCTCGAAGCACAGCGAGCGGACGCCCAAGGGATCCTGCAACGCTTCCACTAAATCATCAAAGTGCCCCGCTTCGTTTTCCATCGCATCAAAGCAAGCCGCTTTATAACCAGACTCAAAGCAAAACCCCCTTATCTTTCGACGAAATGAAGCTCATCGCCCCCATCGCACTCGCTATCCTTGCGCTTCCCGACACTTTCCCCAAGCCGACGCCCAACTTCGTCCAGACCAAGTCCCTCAGTTTCACCATCACTCGCCTCCCCGAAAACCCAATCATCGACTCCCAATCCTCTCCCACGCTGGGAGACAAGATCAACGGCCCCT
>JBCCZW010000373.1:0-5038 GCA_039186805.1 Verrucomicrobiota bacterium | reverse complement strand
GGCCCACCAAGCGCCACGCGTTTGGCGGAACCTTCTGTCGTTAGTACGATCTTCGTAGAGCCCAGTAACCGTGTGCTCGCCTAGCAGTCCACCCCAGCGGTCGCTGCTCATGAGGTCCTTGAAATCAAGAGTAGCGAAAACGGTCGCTCGGAAAGTGTCTTGATCGGTCCATTCGCGCTGAACAGGATTGTCATCCCAACGAACGACCGGGCGACCGAGATTCTCATTGAAGAAACCGTCCGCAATGCCATCCAAATTCGCATCGCCAGAAGCGTGATACTCGCTAATATCGATACTGATTCGCTTATTCGTGGCTGACGAAAATGGATTAAACCGAGACTGATAGCGCTCTTGGCGATCAAAAGCCAACTCGATGCCCGCTCTACCATTGAAAAGTTCCTGCTCAATAACCGCAGTATATAAATCGAAATCAGTTAAAACTTCATTCGAAGTCCCTTGGAAAAGACGATTATGATAATCGAATATATTGCGGTCACTTACGGAAGTGAGACTGAATCCAGCTCCACCCGTCGCAGGCGAAGACCAAACAAGGTCTCTCGGACCAGAAAATCCATTTGGACGCCAGCGAGCCATTATACCATCAATGCCCGCCAAAGCCGGGTCATTCCATCCGATTGCGGTTGAACTGCCGCTATTGTAATTGATCGCAGGGTAGATGAAATAGGGAGTGAAGAAATTGATATTGTCGCGACCTCCGTTATTCGTGTCCGCGATTCCCCGTAGGAACCGATCAACTGTAGTTTGAGGAATAAACTGTCCTTCGATCCGAGCCCAATCATCTAGAGTCTGACCTTCTGGAACCTCCGCAAATCCTCCGGCAACCGCCGCCCGGACCTGGGCTTCCGTCACGGCCCCATTGCCGATATCGCTAAAATCGACGCCAGGAACCGTTAGGAGCTGATTCAGCTCCGCCTGCGATCCCACGCCAACCCACCAGGATGAAAACCCATCTGTCGGCGGGACGACGTCAGGCGGATTCGAATCGATGCTCCCCTTCTCGAAACTGCCGCGAAGAGAAGTTCGCCCTAGAAAATTCGAATTTTCGTTTTTGAATAAGGTCGCATTCCAAGCGAGGTAGAAACGATTGTCTTCCGTAAACGCGGGATCTTGCTTGTAGTTTTGATTTTCGTGAAGCCCCGCCACGCGAATCGCCAAGCGATCTTCGATCAAAGTCCGGGCTATATCGAAATTCGCCCGAAAACTGCCCCGATGATCAACCCTGAATGAGACCTCAGTAGAATCCGCCGCGTCGATGTAAGCTCGCTTCGTAGTGTTATTTATGATACCGCCCGGAGAGCCCAAACCGAATAGAACCGAGTTTGGACCCCTATTCACGGTCACCCGCTCCGTGTTGTAGCTATCAAACGGTATATCCGTTTGGAAGTAATCTCTGGTCAAGGTAGCGCTCACCAGGCCGCGAACACGCTGCCCGCGTTGCGGATTGTTGCGTGATTCGTTCGTACTCTCGTTGGTCAAGTTTACGTTTGAAAAGTTGCCTTGCGTGCCGCCTACCTCGACATTGCCGACGTAGGAGAGCAAAGACTCTCCATCTGTCGCGCCGGTATCTTGCAGGAACTCGCTCGTGACGACGGAGATGGAAGACCCCAAATCACTGATGTTTGAACGAACACGCGAACCTGCCAAAGTGGTCGAGGCTCGATATCCTTCATTGTCGCTCGCCTCAACAGTAAAGGGAGACAACTCGAAGACGTCATTTTCATCATCGTCTTGAGCAATCGCCCAAAACGGCATGGTTGTAGCAAGAACGCCGACCGTCGTCCGCGTTCTCCAGTTAGTTTGTTTTTTCATATGCTAGTTGATAAAAAGAAGAGGCGCCCGCGATCGCTTGAGAGACTCGAAGCGAAAACCAGACTGTCTAATTCGATCGCCGATCGAAAAACTGCTAGCAGAGCCACGATTCGCGGTCGTCAAACGAGCTGACAGGTTGCCGAGGAACCTGACTTGAATCCGTCAAAGAGACCGGAGGAGAAGGGGCAAAGCGGGGTAATGATCTAACGACTGATAAAATAATCGTTTGTCAGAATTTGTCTGATATTGACTGAAGGTCAAGCAGTTTGAACATTTTGATTCAAAATCGGTAAACTTCTCGATAAGAGAACCTAGCTCAGCAGCCACGACAAATGGCGGGCTAAACACCCCAATATCATCTATTTTATTACCTATCTATCACTTGCAATTCCCTAAGTTTGGCGGAAAACGACATTTAATATGGCAAATTATCAAAAACTTGATCTCTGACAAAATGACTATTTTCGTCTGACTACTCAATATTTGTCAGTTATTAGAGATCGAATCCATGCTCTCTCATACTTTTTACTCGATCTGCCAAATGTCCTCTGACAAATCTGACAGATTATTTAACTGAAAGGACATTCCAGATAAATGAGTCTCCAGCAAAATCCGCAACAAGCCTCCGGGCACCTACCCCAGAAACAGCAAGCGTTCCTCAGGATCAAAGAACTGATCGACCAAGGTAAGTTCTCGCAGCAGGGTCTTCTGCCTTCGATTCGAAAGATAGCCGACATTACGGGCTTCAACCGGGATGCCGTTTGGCGGGCGCTTAGCGACCTCGAGCAAAACGGATACATCCGAGCCACTGCAAATAAGCGCTACGAGATTCACCCAGCTGTCACAGCCACTCAACTACGGACTCTGAATGTAGCCCTGGTAACGGTCGGCGAAGGAGCCATTCGCTTCGCGGGCCTTCAACGCTTTCGCAACTCGCTAAATCGGCTAGAGAAGCTCACCGGAATCTACGCGCACCTCCACTGCGCCATCGATGCTCGAGACATCAATCCCGCTTGGTTCGACGGCATGGATGCAGCCATTTTCGGAGGCTACTTCGAACATTCCGAGCGCCTATCCGAGCTGAACCTCAAGATTCCGACCATCGGAATCATAAACAATGATGATTTCATAACCGATGTCCAAGTCCATACAGACAACATCTACGGAGGCCGATTAGCAGCGAAACGCTTGTTTGAATCGGGAGTCGCCCAACCTTGCATTATCGGCTCAACTCGCCCCGCCACAGAACGCCAGACTACGCTACGCAAACTCGGCTTTCAAACCGGATGGGTCGAAGCGGGCGGCAAACTTGAGCAAATCGAAGAAGAGTTCATTCGTTCGGAAAATTACTTCGTCAATATTAAACGCCTCGAGGGAATCATTCGCGACAAGCAAAACTGCGACGGATACTTTGGCCTAAGCAAGGAAGTCTCCATAAACCTACTACATATATTCGAAGAGAACGGCGCGAAGATCCCAGATGATGTAAAAGTCATCAGTTTCGACGGAACGTTTGACGGCCTCAAGACGAACCCGCCCCTCACTTATATTAAACAAAATTTCGAAGAAATGGCCGAAATCGCAGCCGAGAGAATTAGAATCCTCTGCTCGTCTCGCGAACCCGCCGCAACCGAGCATCTCCTCGTAAAACCAGAGCTCATTTCCAGAGACTCGGCCTAACCTCGCTTCACTGACTCCGGGAAGCGAGCGGGAGACACGCCGTAGGCTTTTTTGAATACGCGAGAGAAATGAGCGGCATCCCCGAAGCCTGCCTCGCTCGCCGCGAACTTCACCGAACAACGTTCCCTCAACAACAAGCGAGCAGCATGGCCCAGCTTCAAGCGGACTAGGTTGCGATACGGTGATTCGTCATCATACTTTTTAAATAGCCTCGCAATGTAAGCCTGATCTAAACGGACGAATGATGCCAACTCGGCCACAGAGGAAATTCGCAGATAGTCGCCTTGAATCCTCTCCTTGCAGCGCCGGTAGCTCCGGTAAGCCGGAGACTCAGCTTCTTCACTATCGATTTCATTCTCCCCAATCTGCATCAGCAGCACCTCTGCCAGCATCTCGCATGACCTATTGGCTCTCGGACCGCCTGGCGAGCCAAACTTCACAAGCTGGCGAAAAATCTCCTCTACCCATCGCGATCCCGCCATTTCCAGAATACCCCCTCCCCGCAAAGGACTTTCCTCGAACATCTGCTCCGCTCGCGCTCCAGACAAGTCCACAAAGTATTTTTTCAATGGATACATCCCTTCACTCTCTATACGAAGATAAGTATGCGGCATATATCCGAACACGCACCCAGGACGCAGATTCTCAGAGCGTTCGCCGATAATCGCCTTCGCCTGTCCCGAAACGACATACTCGACTCCCAGATAATCGAATTCCTCCCGCTCTAGCCTGTAATCGGGTGAACACTTCTCCAAGCCCCCGCATACCACCCTCAGCTCTTCCTTTTTCACGGGTTCGAGATTCAGAAAGAAATACGACGCATCCAGCACCTGATCGGAAATAAAGCTAGGAAGAGCCTCAGACATTACACCCATTTTTCTCAGTCCATAGAAACAAGCCTACAAGTCAAAAATATCTAAATATTGGTCACAAGAAGCTATTCCCATTCCGGAGAAACTTAGCTATATTCAAGAGATCCTCACAAAACCGAAACAATAACTCGGCCGCAAATAATCCAGGCAAACCCATTTCCGACCAACAGTGTTGGCAGGGCGTATTCACGAATATAATCCGAGCAGGAATAGCGCTATCCAACCCTTAATGAAATCAAATATGATCAATTCCTCATTCAATCGAGTCGATCCCGCCGCCCTGCCCAAACGCACGCTCAATTCAGGTTCGCAAATGCCGGCCATCGGCCTCGGCACCTTCGGCTCAGATCACATAGACAACGACGCAGTCGCCAGAGCAGTCAAAGAAGCGATCGCCATAGGCTATCGTCACATAGATTGCGCTTCAGTGTATGGAAACGAACGGGAGATTGGGGAGACTCTCAAAGAGATCGTCGATTCTGGCAAAGTCGCCCGAGATGAACTGTGGATCACTTCGAAGCTTTGGAACGACAAACACGCTGCAGAAGATGTAATCCCATCTCTCGAGAAAACGCTCTCAGATCTCCAGCTTGAGTACGTCGATCTCTATCTCGTTCACTGGCCATTCCCAAATTTTCACGCCAAGGGCTGCGATG
>JBCCZW010000372.1:0-5045 GCA_039186805.1 Verrucomicrobiota bacterium | reverse complement strand
GCGGATGATGGATTGTCTGGACTAGAGCTGATCAGACGGTGCCGGCCGCATTTGGTGCTTTTGGATCTGATGATTCCGGGCATTGATGGCTTTGAAGTCTGTAGGCATTTGAAATTGGATCCGATCAGTCGTTCGATCCCTATTATCATGCTGACGGCTAAGGACGATCAGACGGATGTAGTGCTTGGGCTTGGCCTGGGCGCGGACGATTATGTGACCAAACCTTTTTCTACCCCAGAGCTGATCGCGCGTGTTGCCGCGGTTCTTAAGCGGGGACGTCTGCGGGACGAATTAGAAGATTCGAGCTGTATTCAGGTGGGAGATTTAGTGGTGGACAGCGGCCGTTTCGAAGCGCGTCTAGGAGCGAGACCCTTATCTCTCACCGCCACCGAATTTCGGATATTGAACTGTCTGGCGTCTAGTCCAGATACTGTGTTTCGAAGGGACGATTTGCTAAACCAGTCGATCGGCGAGAATGCCTTTGTCATTGATCGCAACATTGATGTGCACATTCGCTCGATTCGGAAGAAGCTCAAGTGTCCTGGGATTATACATACAGTGCGGGGAGTAGGGTATCGATTGGAGTCTGCGGAGGCCTTTGTGGGGGCAATGTAGGTTTTCACTAGGCACCGTATGCTTTCCGACGGAAAAGACACTTTTGAGAGTTGGGGTACTGCCAGCTATGACTCCATTGGCAGATCCGTCTTCTTTTGGAAGATATTGTCGGCCTATGCGGTAGTGACTCTTTTGTCTGCGGCGTTGATCGCGATCCTGCTCAATCGTTTTTTATCAGCCGAGGCTCGATCCGCATTGGACGGCAAGCTGGAAACGATTGCCGAACTGGCGTCCTCGATGGCAGCCTCGAACCCCCAGGGATTATGGTCCGGAGATCTGCAGTTGCGAATGAGTGAAGTGGCAAGCGATACGGGTACTTCGGTCGATATCGTATTGTCTTCAGGCGATGTGATGATGCGCTCGGAGCAAGGTTACAGGTTGCCTGAAGATCCAATGTCGCTGGTAGAAATGAGCGCAGCCCATCGCAGCGGTAAGGGGTTGGCGTCTTACCGATTGGGAACGGGAGTGGAGTTTGTATACGCGGTTGAGCCTATCTTGGTGCAGTCTGATAAGATTGGATACGTAAGAGTGGGAAGCGATACCCAGGAACTAGTCGTTCAGGAGCGATCAGTGTATGGCAAGGTTGCCTTGGGCGCGGGCGGAGCGTCTTTGCTGTCTCTGCTGATTGGAGCCTTTTTGGCGAAAAGCGTCACGAGGCCTTTGAGGGAGATTGAGAAGGCTTGTCAGAGAATCTCGGATGGCGACTTAGGACTTCGGATTGAGATGGTGCGGAAGGATGAGTTTGGCGTTGTGGCGAGGTCGGTGAATCGAATGGCGGATTCTATTGAAGACCAGATGCGTCAACTTAGGAGGCAGAGAAACCGCTTGGAACTTCTGCTGAAGCTGCTCAGAGACTCGGTGCTGGTTGTCGATGAAGCGGGTCGCGTGGTCTTTATGAATCGGGCTGGCGAGCGATTTTTCGATTGGGAGTGGGACGACGATGAGAGGAAAAATTATCGCGATATAATCAATGTCGATGTCGTGGGAGACTTGATACAGGAGAGTCAGGAATCGGGAGAGGAAATTGTGCGGGAAGTTTCCTGGCGACGAGATGCGGAACGGGTTTACGCCTCCGTATACATCGCGCCGTTGCGGCTGGATGACCATAATCTTTCAGGATTGATTATGGTGGTGCGAGACGTGTCGGAAGGAAGGCGTTTCGAGGCCTTGAGGCGCGACTTTTCTTCCAACGTGTCGCACGAGTTGAAGACGCCGGTGACTTCGATTGCCGCTTTGGTTGATGCTTTGGCCGACGGAGCGGATGCAGATGAGAAATCGCGGGGAGAATTTCTTCAGAGGATAAGCGTTCAGAATCAACGCTTACTCAGGTTAATCGAAGAGTTACTTACGATATCGCGATTGGAAGCAGGCAAGGAAGTGTTGGACCTGAAGCTTGTCGATGTTCGCGAGATCCTAGAGCTTGTGCAAGACACGTTCAATACGATGGCCAGCGTGCGAGGGGTGGAGTTCGAGACCTCCTGCCACGCTAAGGAAACCTTGATAAAGGTTGATGAGAGGGCGCTGGAAGTGGTCCTCAACAGCTTGGTAGATAATGCCTTTAAGTTTACGAAGAAGGGGGACAAGATCTCTCTCGCCGTCGAAAGCGATGAGAATGAGATACGTATCTCTGTATTGGATACAGGAATAGGAATTGCTCCCCATCACTTGGAGCGAATCTTCGAACGTTTTTATCGGATCGATCGTTCTCGCTCCAGAGGGGGTGGCGGAAGCGGCTTGGGCTTAGCCATCGTTAAACATCTGACGGCGGCCCATGGAGGGCAAGTAAGCGTGGAGAGCGCCTTAGAGAAGGGGAGCGTCTTTACCTTGACGTTTCCTTTGGCGGAAGTGACCGCCAAGCTCGGCGCGAGGTAGTTGCGATGAATTTATCCTTCGTTAACGGGATTTGGGTTAAAAGAGGCGGCATGAAGCTTTTCATATTGGTTTTTCTCTGTTTCTCACACTCTTTCGCGGCGGCCGATTACGTCGCGCGGCCTAAACTGCCGGAACGTAAGCCCTTGGAGCTGAAGGCCATCGGCAAGTTCGGTCCAGGGGCTGAGAAGGAAAACTCGGGAATCGTTAAGAGCCGTTTTCAAGACGATCTCTTTTGGACAATCAACGACTCAGGCGACGAGCCTCGGGTCTATCCCGTGCGCCGCGATGGAAGCGTGTGGGGTTCAGAACGGTACGACGAGGTCAGTGGGATACTGATTGGGGGTGGGATCAACGTGGACTGGGAGGACATAGCGGTGGATGACGCGGGGCATTTGATCGTTTGCGATGTGGGCAACAACCGAAACGATAGGCGGGATTTAGTTTTGTATTATCTTTCGGAACCGTCTCCGGTTGCGGGGCGTACCTCTTACTTGAAGAAAGTCTTTTTCAGGTATCCAGATCAGCATCTGTATCCAGCCCCTAGTCACAACTTCAACTTCGATTGCGAAGGAGTCTTCTGTAGGGGGGAGACTGTATATATTATCTCTAAGAACCGAAGCGACACATTGGGAAAGCTGTATCGGCTGGATAAAAGCGATCCCTATCAAGTCAATGAGTTGACCTATTTGGACGCATTCGACTTCGGCGGTAAAACCACCGCGGCGGATGCTAGCATCGATGGGAGAAAGCTTGTGGTGACGACTTATGATGCCGTTTGGGTGTTCGTGGTAGATGGAACGACGGACATGTATTTCCGCGGTAAGGTCTATTGGATGCCTTTTGAGGCTCCCCAGGTGGAAGCGGTCTGCTGGGAAGACGACGACACGCTCTTGCTAGCGGATGAAACTGCGGCGGAGATTTATCGAGTCGAGTTCTCGGACTTGGAGCGTGTTGATAAGATTGAGTTTAAAGCGATAAACTAAATTATGAGACAACTTTTTCTCTACATTTCGATTTTGATTGGAAGCTCCGTGAATCAAGCGCACGAGCATCCTTATGAATTTCGCCATTGGGAGAAGGCGAGTCCGGATCCTGATCGGATTATCCTAACGTGGTCGGGCGACCCGGCAACAACGCAGTCGGTGACTTGGAGAACGGATACGAGCGTCCGTAAAGGGTTCGCGGAGATTGCGGTCGCAGACCCATCAGCCCGCTTTGATCTAGAGGCGAAGCGCATTAGAGCGAAGTCGGAAGATCTCGATCTTTCTGAACATGACAAAAACGCTCGCATAAGTACCCGCTATCACTCCGCGACTTTTGAAGCGCTTAGTCCAAATACCTTATACGCCTATAGAGTGGGTGATGGTAAGGAAAGATGGAGTGAATGGATACAGTTTCGAACGGCTTCTGATCGAGAAGATGCCTTAGAATTCTTATATTTTGGGGACGCCCAAAATGCTGTTTTGTCTCACTGGTCTCGTATTATAAGGGCGGCTTACAAGAAGGCTCCGGATGTAGATTTTGCGATTCATGCGGGAGATTTGATTAACCGAGCTCATAAGGATCAGGAGTGGGCGGAATGGTTCAAAGCGGGAGGTTGGATACACGCTTCATTGTCTAGCATCGTAGTGCCTGGAAATCATGAATACGACGAGCTTACAGAGCAAGAAGAGCAAAAGCGTTTATCTATTCAATGGCGCCCTCAGTTTGAGCTCCCGATCTACCGGGGATTGCCAAAAGATCTTTGGGAAACGGTCTATTATTTGGATATTCAAGGGGTGCGGGTGGTCGCTCTAGACTCTAATCGCGAGATCGAAGCCCAGGCTAAGTGGTTGGATAGAGTCCTTAGCGATAATGATAATCATTGGACTGTACTGACGTTTCACCATCCAATGTTCTCATCGGGGAAAGGTAGGAACAATGATGACAAACGCGCCGTCTGGAAACCCATTTTAGACAAGCACAAGGTCGATCTTGTTCTCCAGGGGCACGACCACACTTATGCCCGTGGGCACACGCCGGTCCGCATGACGGATGGGAGTGGCGCGAAGGAGGTGCAGACGATGTATGTGAATTCAGTGAGCGGTCCTAAGATGTATGAGTTTCAAGAAAACGGTTGGAATATCTTCAAACCAGAAGGCGTTCTGCTAGATCGCAAAGCAGAGAATACGCAGTTTTTTCAGGTGATCCGTATTGAGGGGAACTCGCTCGTCTACAAAGCTTATATGGCCAATGGCGCTCTCTACGACGCCTTTGAGATGACCAAGAGCGAGATAGGGGAAAAGACGATGCGCGATTGGTCTGGCGACTTGGAAGAGGAGAGGAGCTTTGAGAATACGATTCCGTATACGAGAGAGGGATTCTGATTCATTGCTATAAGGTTAGAGACGTGAGCATGGGGTTGGGAGGGTCTTTGTTCAAAATGCGAGAGGGTTCTGAAGTATTGAAAATTAAGGTGCGTACGGCGGTGCAAGAAGACGCTTCGAAGTTGACGACTCTTTGTCTTCAATTGGGTTACCCTGTGACCTACGCCAATGTCGAAAAGCGCATTGCCGTTT
>JBCCZW010000371.1:0-5054 GCA_039186805.1 Verrucomicrobiota bacterium | reverse complement strand
GGTACCGAAGACCTTGAGCTTACCGCGTTTTCCCTGCGCCGCAGCGATGGCCAAAGGGATGAGGTGGGTTTCCGGGTCATGATCTTCGCCGATCGATCCGTCTACCGACGCGCCAGAAGCATTGAAGTAACGGAAAATCGCATACGACATGCCATAGGCTTTCGCGCAATACCCGAGAAGAACCTCTACATCCTGCTTAGTTTGACCGTAAGCGCTAAAAGACCGAAGCGGGAGTTCCTCCGTGAGCGGCATTTTGTCGGAGTCGCCGAAGACGGTGCAGGAGGAGCTGAAGATAAATTTGCTAACCCCCGCTGTTTGCATCGATTGCAGGAGGGATATTGTTTTTGCGACATTATTGTCGTAGTACTTTAGGGGGTCGGTCATTGATTCGCCCACAAATGCGAAGGCGGCGAAGTGCATCACGATATCGATTTCCTCATTCTTGAGAATTTCCACTACTGTGGGCTGGTCCCCGAGGTCTTCCTCGTATAGCGTAACCTCCGCCGGAACTGCTTCACGGTGTCCGTATGCGAAATTGTCCAAGATGACAGGGGTGTGACCCGCTTGGACCAACTGCCTTACGCAATGACTGCCTATGTAACCTGCTCCTCCGACAACGAGTACTTTCATTCTGTGTTTTGTATTGATCAGTTGATCTTTTCGCGTACGCAAAAGAGCAAACTTCACGGGATAGCAAAGTTTTTCTTGGACAAATCAGATGGATCTAAGCCGAATCGTAATCACAGGTGTTGGCCTCACGGCTCCGAACGGAAATTCGCTCAGCGAGTTTCGCCAAAACCTGCTCGACGGCAAAGCAGGCGTCTCTCGAATTGAAATCCGATACATGGGCGATGTGCTTGCGGGAGTGTGCGATTTTGAAACGACGCGTTATCAAAAACGAAAAGAACTCCGCGTGGGAACGCGGGCGGGGAGCATATCGATTTATTGCGCTCGCGAAGCCTTAGCGGATTCGGGATTGAATTTCGACTCCGTAAACAAAGACCGCGTTGGAATCTACGTTGGGATCACGGAACATGGAAACGTCGAAACTGAGAATGAAATCTTCAACATCTCCCAGTTCGACTACGATACTAAGTTTTGGACGCATCATCACAACCCCCGCACGGTTGCGAATAATCCAGCGGGGGAGGCTTCGCTGAATTTGAAGACTACTGGCCCCGCCTATACGATTGGCGCCGCCTGCGCTGCGGGTAACTTAGGCTTGGTACACGCCCTCCAGATGCTCCGACTTGGCGAGGTGGACCTCGCGATTGCGGGAGGGGTTTCGGAGAGTATTCAGACTTTCGGTATTTTCGCGGGATTCAAAAGCCAAGGGGCTTTGGCCACTCACGAAGATCCGAACAAGGCATCTCGTCCTTTCGATGTAGATCGCAATGGAATCGTGGTTTCGGAAGGAGGATGCTTGTACACACTCGAGCGCCTTGAAGACGCCGAGGCGCGAGGCGCTAAGATCTACGGTGAGATCGTTGGCTATCACGTGAATTCAGATGCTACGGACTACGTTTTGCCCAACCCGGAACGCCAAGCTCAGTGCATGAAGGCGGCCCTGAAACGAGCAGGCATGTCGGCGAGCGACATTCAGATCGTCAACACGCATGCAACGTCTACCCCAATGGGGGATATTCAGGAATGCGATGCGGTAAGGGAAGTCTTCGGAGAGAGCGAGGGAACGCATGTAAACAATACCAAGGGATTCATCGGACATGCGATGGGAGCGGCCGGAGCGCTTGAATTGGCGGGCAATTTGCCGTCCTTCGATGATGCGATGATTCACCCGACGATTAACGTCGAAAATTTGGATCCGAAATGCGCAATTTCGAATCTAGTCATCAACGAACCGATAAAGGTAAATCGAGTTGACGCCATCCTTAACAACTCCTTTGGTATGCTCGGTATTAACTCAGCGCTCATCGTGAAGCGCTTTATTAGATAGACGAAAAGACTGTTTTATGACCAACGACGAATGCAAGCAAGTGGTTCTCGATATCATCGCTGAAATCGCTCCAGATGAAGATTTGGGCGACGTTAAGCCAGAGATAGCGTTGCGGGAACAACTCGATCTCGATTCGATGGATTTTCTCGATATCGTCATGGAGCTTCGCAAGAAGCATGGTATCGAAGTTCCCGAAGCCGACTACGGCGAACTTGCTTCTCTGCAAAGCTGCGCAGACTATCTGACGCCTAAGTTCAACGCGTTAGTCTGATCAGTTTAAAAACCGAATTTCCGGTCCGGCCTTAGCGTCGGGCCTTTTTTGTATTCAGAGACTTGGGACAGATGGAAAAATACGACGTAGCGATCATCGGCGCGGGCATGTCTGGATTGGCGGCAGGAATTCGCTTGGCGCACTTCGGAAAGAAGGTGTGTATTTTCGAACGTCACTACGCGCCTGGCGGCTTGAACAGCTTCTACGCGATCAGAGGGAGGAAGTTTGATGTAGGTCTGCATGCGATGACGAACTTCGTCCCGGCTGAGGTGAAGAAAGCGCCTCTCCCTCGGATTCTGAGACAGCTGCGGATTTCCCGGGAAGACTTGAATCTCTCGGAGCAGAAAAGTTCTCGGACGGCTTTTCCTGGGATCGATTTGCGATTTTCAAACGATTTCGAACTGTTGCGATCGGAGGTTGAGCGAGTGTTTCCAAAGGAGATCGATCGCTTCAATGCCCTCGTCAGGGCGATCGAATCTTATGACGATACGATTTTGGATGCCCCTTACGAGTCGGCTCGGGAAGTTGTGGCAGGGCACTTGAAGGATCCTGTCTTGGTGGACATGATTTTCTGTCCTCTGATGTACTACGGCAGCGCGACTGAGGACGACATGGATTTCAGTCAATTCGTGGTGATGTTCAAATCGATCTTCTTGGAAGGATTTGCAAGACCGCTGGAGGGTATCAGAAACATTATCCAATTACTGCTCAAACGCTATCGAGAAGTGGGCGGTATCCGTAAAATGAAGACAGGCGTTGCGAAAATTGTCTCCGATGGGAAGCGCGCCATCCGTTTGGTTCTGGATAGCGGCGATGAAGTCAAAGCGGAAAGCGTGCTTTCATCGGCGGGCGTGGCAGAGACCTTTCGAATGTGCCAACCGGGACTCGAAGCTGAACCCTTGAAGAGAGCGGGTCGATTGGGATTTTGCGAAACGATCAATATATTCGAAGAACAACCTGAAGAGTTTGGCTGGGGAGAGGATACGATCGTGTTTTTCAACGACTCTGAGCGGTTCGAGTTCAGAGAGTCGAAAGATCTGGTGGATTTACGGAGCGGCGTCATCTGTATCCCGAATAATTTCGATTATGAGGAAGGACAATTGCCAGAAGGTATCGTAAGGCTGACGAGTTTAGCCAACTACGACCAATGGACTTCGTATTCACCTGAAGACTACATCGTGAAGAAGAATGAATGGCGCACTCGGATTTGGGACTCCGCCAAACGTTTTATGCCGGAGACCGAGATTAGCGAAGAGCATAATGCCTTGGAGAGGGACATGTTTACCCCAAAGACAATTGAGAGATATACCTGGCATGCTAACGGAGCGATCTATGGCGCTCCACAGAAATTGAAGGATGGACGTACGCCGCTTGAGAATCTGTTTATCTGCGGTACGGATCAGGGCTTCCTGGGCATCATTGGGAGTATGCTGAGCGGTATTACGATCGCGAATACGCATTTGCTCAGGTGACGCACTCTATTGGGTAGTCAATAGAAGAGCGTGAGGCCGATGGCAATCGCGGCGAAGATCGCAAAACCGACTCCAAACAAAATAAGGCATCCCCGTTTGGCGTCTGAGGCAGCCCCTTTCGTGTCTGGGCCGAGGGAATTATAGACTTCTTCAATTGGGTTCGGTTCGGATTCTGGAGGCGAATCGGTTGCTAGCGCTTCGACTGTCCTTGGTTTAATAGTTCCTTCGTCGGGTAGCGCATCCGCTATCCGAGAAGTGGGTGCGGCCTCGGCTTCTTTGGCGATTTCGTTTTCAAGCCAAGCGAGATGTCCCTCCAGGAGCCGTTTCTGTTCTTTTAGTTCTTTTAGACGTTTTTCGGACATCTTTCCTACAGATGCCCTTGATTATCGCCAAAACGTTCGGAAAATCAAATGAGTCAGGCGGGCGACGGACTTGGCTTTTCGCCTATTTCCTGATTGTAGAGCGAAAATTCCAAGTCTTCGTCGGCTATGCGTCGAAGTTGCTCGCTGACAAATAGATCGGTCTTTTGATTTTCGTATTCAGGGTTGCAGATCAGTCTGAGTTCGCTCTCCAGCTCAGCTGCTTTTTCCGGATTAGAGGTATAGAGATTTTCCAATTCGTCCGGATCCACGGCGAGGTCGAACAGCTGATGAGGCGCATTGATATGGTAGATGAGTTTCCAGTCGCCCTTGCGCAGCATGAAGGAACTTTCGCTGTTTCCATGCCCCTGATACTCGGAGAAACAGACCCTTGAGGGGTCGTTATCCAAAATCTGGCTGAGCGGGGTGCCTACCATGTGTTTCGGGCGAGCGCTTCCTGTGGAAGCGAAGAACTCCGCTTGAAGATCGAGCAGATTGACGGGAGTCGTTACTGTTTTACCGCCGCTGAAATCAGGGCCCTCGGCGATGATTGGAATGCGCGCGGAATCCTCGTAGAGAGAGCACTTCCACCACATGCCGAACTTTCCTAGCATTTCTCCGTGATCGGAGGCATAGAAGAGGTTGGTACTGTCTCGGAGACCCAGGGTTTCCAGCGCTGCGCGGAGGCGGCCTAATTGCTGATCCAGGTAGTCGATACAGGCGTAATAGCCTTGCCTGAGACCCTTTTGATCTTCCTCAGAAAATTCCTCTACTCGGAAATGGTCGCGAACTTCCTTGGCTCTCGGGTGTTGAGCGGTCGGTTGGTCGCTTCCGAATTTCGAGAGGTCTGCATGTTGGGAGTATTTTTCCCAGAGGCGGGGCGTCGTATAATGCGGAAAGTGCGGGGCAAGGAAGTTAATCGCCAGCACGAAGGGCTTTTTCACCGAAGCGCTCGATTCGCGTAGCCAGTGGAGCGCGTTCTCAATGACGGTATCATC
>JBCCZW010000370.1:0-5066 GCA_039186805.1 Verrucomicrobiota bacterium | reverse complement strand
GCAGACACGCTAGATTTAGGCTCTAGTTCCGCGAGGAGTGGGGGTTCGACTCCCCCCCTGGGCACCATTCGACCAGCTACTATAAAGTCAGCTAATTTAGACTTATCCCTTTCATTATCAAATGTTTGCGAGGTTCTGAATTTCGGATCAGACGAGGGTAGTTCGAGTAGTGCCCGAGTCCGGTGGAAAAACGATAGAATACGCCTTCTTAGGCTCCGAGATCAGTCGCCGAAGTCAGCTCGCGCGAGACTGCCTAGCATAAGCCGGAAAACCAGTACCTAAGAAACAGAACTTTCGTCCGACCGACCAAAGCCCACTAGAAGAGAGCCAACTTACCCAACTTACCCATCCCTCTTTTCTATCAAATATCAACTACCCTCCGAGGCCTGCCCGCTGTACCTCCAGCCAACCCTCAAGCCAAAGCCCGAAGCTCAACAAAAGCCCCGTCACTAACAGCAAGGCAGCAGTCTTAGCCAGCACCCCATTCAGAGCCTTGCCTTCCGTCTTCTTCAAATCCCCCATCAACTTAAAACCCAAAGGCAAAATCGCAAAGGCCAGGCAAACCCACCAAGCCTGCTTCATCGCCGCAAATACGCCAATCAAGACGAAAGCGGCATCAAATTGAATCCGATACTGCCTAATCCCAAACGCCGCTCCACGTCTCACGATCACTGTTCTCTTACCAGCCGCCGCATCCGTCTCGCGATCGCGGTAGTTGTTCACCACCAAAATATTGTTCGCTAATAGACCCAAAGCGCCTCCCAACAACGCTACAGGCCACTCGATTACTCCGACCAATACATAAAAAGTCCCCATCGTTGCAATCAGACCGAAAAACAAAATCACGAAAACGTCCCCAAGACCATGATACGCGAGCGGAAACGGACCACCCGTGTATCCATATCCGAATACAATCGAAATTAATCCTACTGCAAGCAACTCCCAGCCCCGGTACCAAACAAGATTCAACCCCACCAAAAACGCGATCGCAAATACGGCAATTGAAACCCAAAACATCGCTTTCGGCTGTATTCGCCCACTGGACACCAAACGCTCGGGCCCTAGTCGGTCTTCGCCATCCGCCCCTTTGACGAAGTCGTAATAGTCATTCGCCATATTGGTGCCGATCTGCACCAGCAATGCGAAAGCCAAACACACGAAAACCGGCCACCAATTGAAAATCCCGAATCGGTATGCCTCCGCAGCTCCCACCGCGATCGGAACCACTGCCGCCGCAAGCGTCTTCGGCCGCGCCGCTTCAATCCAATCCTTCAACATAGAAAAAGCTAAACAGTAGGTCGCGTTGCCGAACCGGCAATTCCTAAAGCTCTGTCAACAGCGGCGGCAAATCCGCCAAAGACTTCACGAAGGCCTTCGCTTCGCCCTTCACTTTGACACGCTCCACAAAACCGCCAAAGCCCACAAACAGATCTACGTTTCCCTGCGTCTCTAGATCCGAAACGCCATCGCCCACCATCACGACCTTCTTCGGCTCGTGAGACTTCTTATACTCATCGATCACTTCGATCTTACCCCCCACACGCGCGGTCGGAGCAGAATCCAAAAAACCCTCGAACTTTCCCTCTCCATCGAAAAACACATCCACCGCCTTCAACTCCTCCACGCCCAGATGTCTCGCGAATGGCTCGATTACCTGAGTAATTCCTCCGCTCACAATCACCGTCAGCCAGCCATTAGCTCCCAACCATTCGACTAATCCCTTCGCTCCCGGCTCGATCGTATCGATGTACATCTGCCCAATCGCTTCGCACTCTTCTCGAGTTGGATTGATCAACTTCAAACGCTCTCCATAAACCGCCTCGATAGCGATTTCCCCGTCCATCGCCCGATTCGTCATATTCTTGCACGCCTCAAAAGTCTCCTCGCCCCGAAGGCGGGCTAGTTCATCGATTCCTTCGATCGCGCTCAAAGTGCTGTCGCAGTCTATAAAAATGATATTTTCGTACATCGCTCAAACCCTTCTAGGACCTCGCCTTGCTCAGCCAACAAAAAACCCTCGAGGACTCTTATCCGTCGAGGGTTTAGGAAATTCGTATTCGCCAAAAGCTTAGCCGCGCTTGCGGCGAAACTTGTTTTGGAACTTCTCAACGCGACCTGCGGTGTCGACAAAACGCTTTTCGCCAGTGTAAACCGGGTGCGAGTCCATCGTGATGTCGCGGAACACCTTCACGTACTCTTCGCCATCGATCGTTTCAGTCTGACCTTTGATCGTCGAACGAGTGAGGAACTTTTTTCCCGTCGAAACATCGACGAACGCGGTTGCTTTGTATTCTGGGTGAATGCCTTTTTTCACGACTCTAGGTTCCTAAAATTCAAATTAGCCCTGACGCGCTTTGAAGCGTGGGTTAGTCTTGCAGATAACGTACAAACGACCCTTGCGACGCACCACTTGGCAGTCAGGGTGACGAGATTTAGCAGACTTCAATGAAGAGACACATTTCATAAGGGGCGATAAAAGAAGGACCTCGTTCACCCCTGTCAATAACCGTTTTAGAGAAAACCCGCTAATTTAACAGATTTAACACAAGCTACCCCAAATCCCGTTAGCAGCCCGCTCCTCCGCACAGTCAATCCTCCAAATGCGTCATCGAGCGTAAGCTAGATGCCTCTAGTCCTTACGCCAAACTCTGATTCCTGAACCCTGACCTCTGTCCCCCGAATCCCGCCAACTGAAAATCAATTATCCTCCAACTCTTCTGGCGCCATCGCCATCAGACCCAATTCCGGATTAATTTCCATGATGATGTGCTTCCAGAGCGAATCCCCGTGCAACTCAGTAATTGCCTGCCCGTCCATATCGGAAACCACCCAGGCATTATCCTTCAATTCTCCCACCAACTGATCCTTACCCCAGCCTGAATAACCCTTAAATGCCCGGAGCACCAAACCATCCTCCGTCTCGCGCTTCGACTGAGCCACCAGAGGCTCGAGGCCAAAGTACAGCTTAAACTCCCCTACGTCTTCATCCACCTTCCAACCGGCCAAAATAATCTGGTCCTGAGCCACCGGTCCTCCCACGTACAAAGGCACATCGCCCAAGCCCGAATTCTTAAACTCCTCGCTCACGTCCCCCAACTTCAAGCCCGTATCCGAATTGATCACTACTCCCAGCGAACCCTCATCTTCATGCGCCGTCATCAACACCACGCTCTTCGCGAAATTCGGATCCTTAAGATCTGGATGAGCCAACAATAGCGAGCCCGCCAACCCAACATCTTCATCATCCTTTTTGGTTTCGTCGTACATTTGAGAGTGCTTTCAATCATCTCCAAACGCTGAAACGACTCAACAAGAAACTCCCCCCTTCTCTCTATGTTCATCTCGCGACACGACCAAGCGAAGATGCCAAAAAACGCATACCCCATCTTCCAAATTCCCTCTTCACAATTCCAAATTCCTGCTTCACCCTCCCTCCTTTCGATTAAGAATCTATCGCATCTAGCCTCATCGCATCTAGCCTCAATACCATGGCAAAGCTCCACGACATCGTCGCTTTCTGTAACGAACGCTCCAATACCGCCGCCGTAAAAGACTTCAAAGGCGCCCTCAACGGTCTCCAATTCGAAAACAACGGAGCCGTCACCAAAATCGGCGCCGCCGTCGATGCCGGACTGGTCCCCTTTCAAAAAGCGGTCGAAGAAGATATCGACCTCCTCATCGTCCACCACGGACTCTTTTGGAACGGCTCAAAACGTATCGTGGATAGCGAATACAAGAAATACAAAACCCTCATCGACGGCAACCTCGCCGTATACTCCTGCCATCTCCCCCTCGACGCCCACGCCGAGATTGGCAACAGCGCTCTGCTCGCCCAAAAACTCGGTATCCAACCTGCGGGTACATTTCTCCCCTATGAAGGAGTCGATATCGGTTTCGTTGGTACTTGGGATAAATCCCGCGACGAATTAAAAGCCGCCATCGACCAGGAATTCTCAGGCAAATTCGACGCTATGGAGTTCGGTTCCGAGGCCCCCAAGAAAATTTGCGTCGTCACAGGCAGCGGCGCCTCCGTCGTCGATTACGTCAAATCTACCGGGGCCGATACCTTAATTACCGGCGAACTTAAGCAGCACTTATATAATCAAGCCCAAGAAGAAGGCCTCAATCTGTATGCCTGTGGCCACTACGCCACCGAAACCTATGGCGTAAAAGCCCTCGCCGCCGAAGCCGCCAAAAAATTCGACCTAGACTGGAAATTCATCCCCACCGATTGCCCCCTATAAGCAGAGGTCAGAAGCCAGGATTCATTCACTGCGCCAAAGTAGCATCGAACGTGAGCTCGATGAAAACCAACTCCTCATTCTCAACGGCAAAGCCCACGCAACGCATCCGTCCCTGAAATTTCTAATTCCAAATTTCCAATTTCTGATCTACATCCACCATCATGAAGAAAATCGCCATACTCAACGGACCAAATCTCGATCGCCTCGGCAAACGCGAACCCGAGATCTACGGATCCGATACCCTCGAAGATCTCGCGAATCAACTTCGAGGCGCCTTCCCAGAAGTTGAGTTCGAGTTCTTCCAATCCAACCACGAAGGAGCGCTTGTAGATAAATTTTCTGAACTCGCCGATAGCGACTGCGCCGGAATCGTCTTCAATCCAGCTGCCTACTCGCACACCAGCATCGCTCTCCGCGATGCCATCAGCAGTTCGCAACTACCAGTGGTGGAAGTACATATTAGCAACATCCACAGCCGCGAACGCTTCCGACATCACTCCCACACCGGCTGCGTATCCAAAGGAGTAATCACCGGTCTCGGCCTCAAAGGATACCACCTAGCCGTCTCCGCCCTCATCTAGGCGCTGACAATCGTCCTCAATCGACGACAAGGTAGGGTTCGGGCAGTCTACCCTCCGTAGCTTTACGCGAAGGACGGGCCGCCCCGAACCTCATACGAACTCCTGCAGCCCGCAAGGCGCCCTCGCCCTCTGCACAGCGTCCCAAAGGCCTCGGAGAGCTCACCGACGAATGCCTCGAGGCCGAGGACTTCGACTGGAGCCGATTCGCCAACCGCAGGCAGGTCGGAAGCTACACCGGCCT
>JBCCZW010000369.1:0-5089 GCA_039186805.1 Verrucomicrobiota bacterium | reverse complement strand
TAGCCGAGGGCGAAAGCGAGGAGTCCGTGCAGAATAGGAGCGATTCCCGCATAGAGCGCGTACCAATGGGCGACGCGCTTGAGCTCGTGGATACGGGAATAGGCTTCCATACCCATGATCAAGAGGAGGATAGAGAGGAAGCCTCGAAATAGCGGTTCGTAAAAGCCATGGAACACGCGTTCAGGTTGCGTGAGGAGTCCGAGCAGCAATCCAAGGATCAGCGCGGAGAGAGCGGAGCTCCGCAGGCTTTCCTTGATGATTCCCCAGATATCGACTTTTGAAGTCTTCCCGTCTTTGGTCTTCTTCAGATAAACGTTAGCCAGAACGATCGCTAAGACGAGAGCAGGGATATCCATAAATGGATACAGCGCAGGTACCCAAGCTTCGAAAGAAATAGATTCCTCTTCCAGCACGACGATACAGGCGGCCATCGTAGAAGCGCTCACCGCTCCAAAAAGCCCTGCGGTCGCGATCCCATCCTCTCGCTTCATTCCTGGCAGAATAGAAAAGAAGGCGTTTCCTAGAAAGACGATTGCTACCCCAATGATCATCGAGAAGAGGGCGGGAAGGAGCATGGCCACCAGGTCCGCGTCACGAATTTCGAGCCCGCCTTGGATACCTATTTTCATTAGGAGCATAAAGACGATGAACTGATAGATGGCGTTGGGGATGGTGAGTTTGCTGCCGGCGGCGGCGAGCAGGACGCCGCCGATGAGGAAGCCCAGAGTCGGAGATTGGAGCTGCCCCACCAGGCGTCCAAGAAATTCGATCGCAAAATCCATAAGGCCGATTTTCGTGAGCATGTAGTATGCCGCACGGGTGTACTGCTTTGAATCGACGCATGATTTCTGCGGCGTTGAGATACGACCCTAGCGCTTTAGGGAGCGAAGCAGCTTGCTCCCCTGTAGTGAGAATATTGTGACATGGTTTCGTTTCAAACGATGGATAAAAAGGGCTGATCTTTCTTTGGCCAATAGCCAAGTTCTGCCTGCTGGATCAAATCTGAATAAGCTGTCTCAGAAAATCATGAGTAAATAGAATAAAGTTTTGTAAAGCGGACCCAATTGCCTCTTTAACTCTAAGACTCGAGTTCGGGATGAACTCTTTAGCGAAACCGATTTGAAAACAGCTTGAATAGGCGTTCCGCTGAAAGGACCGCCGCTACAGTTCTACCCGCCCTAGGCACTGAATAGAGATGAGAAATCAGCGATTTAACAACCCGCTCATAGCGCTATGGCTTTTCCTTGTTCAATTATCGGCGGTATGCCACGCCTTGCCGGACGCTCGTTTGGAGACGAGAGTCGACCAAGCGTTTGATTCCTTCGGCCTGGACGGGGAAGGTGTACTGGTCGCGATCCTTGACCGCGGTATCGACTGGAAGAACAATGACTTTCGTAACGAAGATGGGACGACTCGAATCAAGTACATCCTCGACTTCACCGAAGACAAGAGTTCGGGGGTCACTTATACTGAGCAGCAAATCAACGACGCGCTGGCCAATGACACTGAGCTTGCGCATCGAGACGCCGTCGGCCACGGATCCACCACTACCGGGATCGCTGCGGGCAATGGCCGCAATTCCCAAGAGGCTACCTACCGCGGTATTGCCTCCAAAGCCTCCCTGATCGTTGTCAAAGTCACCTCCGATGGGGCTCCTGCCCATGGCGATCAAGCAGCGGAAGCGGCTTTTTTTGATCCTAATCTCGTTCTGGTCGGCATCGATTTCGTAGTCGAAAAAGCTCAGGAGCTAGGGATGCCGGTCGTCATGCTGCTGAATCTCGGTTCCACTGGCGGACCGACCGACGGTACCGACAGCATATCTCGCAAGATCGACGAAATTGTGGGCGAGGGAAAACCAGGGATCGTTTTCGTGACGGGTCCGGGAGATGACGGCGGTTCCGATAACCGCGCTTCTGCCGAGATCCAGCCTGGACAGAGCGTCGACCTTGAGATCGAAAAGGGGCAAAGCGGAAACCTTAGACTCGATCTCTGGTATCCGAGCGATGGTGTTGGCGAAAGCGGCTTAGACTTTTCCATAACTGCGCCCGACAATGCGGTCTACGGACCCTACGCCAGTCCGGCTTCGGAGAGTGCAGCTGATGACGTCGAGATCGCGAATGTCTTCCGTTACTATCACAGAGGTCGGGATGTCGACTTTAGCCAATCGACCAACCAGAAAAGGCAGGTCTTGATCGATATCTTCGGTCCTACTGGGACCTACATTTTAAACATCTCCAGACCTAACTCCGCAAGCGATTCTCGATCCTTTATCGCGACCCTTAATCCTTCTCGTTACAGCTTGAACCCGCAGAACCGTTTTCTGAATTTTGTGGTTCCGGGCAACATCTGGACGGGGGCCACGGCCTTTAATAACATTACCCCGACTAACTATGTGCTCAAGGATACGTGGACGGATATCGATGGCATCCAGCGTACTGATCCGCCGAATACAGGAGCGATTGGCGATATTTGGACGGGAAGCAGCGTAGGCCCCACTTTCGACGGGCGCTTGGGTATCGACGTCGCCGCGCCTGGCGAGCACCTCATTACGGTTTACGCTCCCGACTCCTATTGGGCTACTTTCGACTTCAATCGCGTGGATGCATTTTACGGCAAGGCCAATGCGGTGAGCGCCGCCGCGCCTCTTGCCACCGGCATCATAGCTCTCATGCTTCAAGCCAACCCGGAGCTCGATGCTTTACAAGTACGCGAAATCCTTCGTCAAACGGCTCGTTCGGACGCGTTTACCGGCGAGGTTCCGAACGCGACTTGGGGTTACGGAAAAATAGACGCTTTCAATGCCGCTCAAGCGGCCCTTCAAATCGCAGTCGGTGGTACTCAAGCGTCAATTATCGTCGCCTCCAACGGCGATTCGACGATCACCTTTCAATCGATCGAGAATGCGTCCTACTCAATTGAATACAAGGACGACTTGCTGGATTCCGAGTGGGCGACTCTGGTCTCTCTTCTTCCTTCGGCGGGCTCCGAAACCTCGTACACCGATGCGACCCTGGCCCCAGGCCAAACGCGTTTTTATCGCATTCAATTGGCTGACTAGTGAGGCGCGTTGGCGACTAAGCTGTCAGTAGAGACTTGAGAGCTGCTCGCGCTTTTTTAGATATGCGTTCGCGTTTTGCTTCCTTCTTAACTCGATCCTGAGTCAGCCGCGCTTCGGTCTTGTGGCATGATCATGTCATTGTAGCGCGATATAGAAGCTGGTAGTCTAGCGAGTTTTTAAGCCATGGAGGACTTGCGGGCACTGGCGCGTCGGCTTTGAGAACTTTTCTGCAATCGCCTTTAGCGGTTCAGAGCGCTCCTCGCGCTTCCCTGCAATCAAAACCCCAGCGGTCGTTTGATGGAAAACCGCTAGCCAAAAAAGACGAAGCACTTGAACAAGAGCATTATTTTAAGCATGGCGTGTTGCCTGATCGGATGGGCATCGCAGACGGAAGCGCAGATCGTTCAGGACCGTAGCGACGCATTCAATATGAATGCAAAGCTCGGCAACGGGATTGTATTCGGATCAATTATGTGGACCTTCGAAAACACAAATCGCTACGACGTAAGAGATTTCGAATTGGCCCGCGAACATGACTTCAACCACGTTCGGATCTGCGCTCGCATGCAGAATATGCAGACTTCGACTGGCGTCCTCAGCGATGAGTCGATGGATCAATTGATCGCAATTATTGACGATGCCCTCGCCAACGATCTCATTGCGGTGATCTGCCCATTCTTCTGGTGGAAGGCCACTCTCGCGAACGAGCCGCCCGCTTTTTCCAACGGCGATATTACAGCTCTGGCCGATATGTGGGAGCAGATCGCGATACGATGCAAAGAGGAAGGCTACGGGCTCGAAGACGTTGTCTTCGAATTATATGAGGAACCGGAAATCGGCATCGACGTCGAACGCTTGATTGGAGAATGCGTCGACAAAATCACTGCGGTTGAAAATCGCTACATCATTATACCTGGCCGAGGATTCAGGACCATCGTCGGGATGGGTCGCGTTCTCAATGACGACCATATCCCCTTGGATTATGACCGCCTGATCGGCACTTTTCACTTTTATGAACCGAAGTGCGAGTTCTGCAATCTCTATCAAAGCGCTTGCGGGGTCACGACGGAGCCCAGCGCTTACATCCCTTGGCCGAACCAGACCTACGACGAAGCGGCGTTGAGATCCTGGTTTGTCACTCTGGACCAGCAAAACGCAAACTGGGCATCTAGAAACGGCACTGTGAAGCTGCCCATGTACATGGGCGAGTTTGGCACGCTGAACAAGCCTAGCACGGGGAACATAGCTGGAAGGTTCGACTTGCCGCGCGAAGAACGTAAGCACTGGATCTGGTGGACTCGAATGGTCGCGGAAGAATACGGCTATTCCACGGCTTACTGGAACGCCTACGGGAATAATAGCTTCGGCCTAGGTAACTGGGATATCCTTAATCCGGCAGCCCGAAACATGGCGGATCCCAATGATCCGACCGATGAGGAACTCATTCGGCACTCGCTCCTCGGCCGCTATGAAGCTGAGGATCTCAAATCAGTGGCGTCGATCAGTGGCTTTACAATAGGCAGCGATACTCAGACCTCTCATGACTACCTGTCCTTTCAGGGTTCCGCGCCCAATCAGGGGCTAAAGTTCGATGACGTCTACGTCGGTATGGACGGCGTCTATAATGTAAGTATCCGCTTTTCGAATGCGCACGCTACGGAATTACAATTGGATGTGCAATCACAAGAACCTGATTCAACGCCCCTAACGAGCCGGACGGCTGTTCCGTTTGCGATAACCGGGGATTCCAACTGGTACGCCAAGACGATTCCGATGCAATTGAAAGCGGGGATCAACACAATCGAGCTTTCCGGAACGACCGGCGATCTGCGAATCGACTACATCGGCGTTACGCAGGTAGACAAAGTTTTTTTGGACCAGGGTTACGAAACGCTCGCTACGGACGATCGAGCAGGGACAAGCAGCGACTTGCCGGTTCAGGCGGGCCTAGTTCTGCATTTGGATGCGTCAAGATTATCTGGATACGCTGAGGGAGACTTAATTGAACTGTGGTCGAACCTTGCCGTTGCT
>JBCCZW010000368.1:0-5104 GCA_039186805.1 Verrucomicrobiota bacterium | reverse complement strand
GGAATCGACGAAGGCGCGGACTCGGGAGCCGGAGGGTATTTCGCATTCGTGGGATAGGCGGGCGTCGATGGTTTCACCGGAGTCGAGTTCGACGAGGTAGCGGCGGGTTTCGCCTTCGTATACTTGGGAGAGGACTTTGGCGTTGCTGGGCTCATTGATTGCGAGGTCGATGTCGTGTGGGCGGACTAGAATTTCGAGGGAATCGGGATTGTCTACTGGGCTGCAAATTGCGGAGCGTTCAATAGGGTGCTGGCCGAGGACGGAGGCTGCCCCATTTTCGTTGGGCCTAGCGGCGAGAAAGCGGCCGTCGCCGAAAAATTTGGCAACGAAGCGGCTGCAGGGGGATTCGTAGCAATTTACCGGCGTATCCACTTGTTCGAGACGCCCTGCATTCATGACGGCAATGCGGTCGCCGATGGCCATGGCTTCTTCTTGATCGTGGGTGACCCAGACGGCGGTGACGCCCGCTTGCTTGATGGCATCGCGGATTTGGGCGCGGAGTTCGATTTTTAGCGCGGCGTCGAGATTGGAAAGGGGTTCGTCGAGAAGAAGGAGTTTTGGTTGGTGCGCTAGGGAGCGGGCGAGGGCGACGCGCTGTTTTTGTCCGCCGGAAAGAGTTTCAGGCATCGCCTTGGCGAAGTCTTGGAGACCGAGGTTGGAGAGCCATTCGGAGACGAGGCTTTTGTCGGAGACGCGGAAGCCGATGTTGGCTTCGACGTTGAGGTGGGGGAAAAGGGCGAAGTCTTGAAAGACCATGCCGGCATTCCTTTTTTCCGGGGGAAGGGGAGCGCCTTGGCAAGTGGACTGTCCGTCGATGAGAATATCGCCGCTGGTAGGTTTGATGAGGCCGGCGATTGCCCGTAGGGCGCTGCTTTTTCCGCATCCGGTCGGACCGACTAGGGCCAGGATCTCGCCTTTGGGGATTTCCAAGGTGAGATCGCAGACGACTTGGGCGTCGCTGTAGTGGATGTTGAGATTTTCGATTGAAAGCATTGTCTAGTTCTCCGACTCGGCAGCGAGGCCTAGAAGACGTTCGCTACGTAGAAAGAGGAGCATGGCAATGAAGGATGTAAATATCAAAAGGAGTCCGGGGATGGCGGCGTCGCCGAAATAACCTGCTTCATAGACCTGCCAGAGGCGGGTGGTGAGGGTTTCGTTTCCGGTGGGCCGTAGCAGAAGGGTAAGAGGGAGTTCGCGCATGGCTTCGAGGAAAACGAGGGCGGCTCCGCTGAGCGCGGCGGGCATGAGGAGTGGAAGGGTGATGCGGCGGTAGGTTTCTGCGCGAGAGGCTCCGAGGAGGCGGGCGGCGGCTAAGAGATTGGTTTCGATCCGGTCGAGTCCCTCCCGAAGTGTGCCGGTTGCAAGAGGGAGGAACCGGAGTACGAATCCGAAGACCAGCATGCCAGTGGTTTGGTAAAGCCAGTCTATGCGGAGGCCCACGTAGACAAGAGCCGTGCCCATCACGATTCCAGGTATGCCGAAACCGAAGGAGGTGATGCGCAGCATCCAGCTGCCGGTTTTTCCGCCTTTGGAGGCGGCGCGGGCGAGTGGGAGGGCGAAAAGGACGGCGCAGAGGGCAGCGAGGCCCGCGGGAACGACGGAATGGAGAACAGTTGAGAACTCGAAGCCGCTGACGCCTTCGCGACTTAGCCAGAGAACGAAGATTGCGATGGGGAGTCCTACGGCGGAGAGCCAAATGATTGCGGTGAGGGTCCAGATGCCTGTGGTTAAGGATGGGATTGGTTTCCATCGGAGGGGGCGACCGTGCCGTTCGCGGACGGTTTTGGCTCGGGATTCGAAGATCAGCACGAGGAAGACGAGGAGGAGGAGTTGCAGCGAAAGCCAGGCGGCTTGCGGGAGACCGAAGGCGTTGTATTCGACGTATATGGCTCGGGTGAAGGTATCCACTCCGAGAATGGCTGGGGTGGCGAAATCGGAAAGGGTGTAGAGCGCGACCAAGAGAGATCCAGCAGCGATCCCTCCGCGTATCCGCGGAAGAATTACGCTTAAGAAAGCTTGAGTCGGAGAGAGCCCGAGAGTGCGGCCGGCTTCCACCAAGCTGGCGTCGAGCCGGCGAAGGGAAGCTCTGACGGATAGGAGCACAAAGGGAAAGGTGTAGAGGATCATGACCCAAGCAGTACCGAAGAGCCCGCGCACTTCTGGGGGAGCGATTCCAAAAAGGGTTTCGAGTTCTCCGCCTGGACCGGTGGCAGCGAAGTAGACGAAGGCTCCTATGTAGCTAGGGACGGCAAGGGGAGAAACGAGCGCGGCGAGAGCAAGGCCCGAACCGCGAAGGCGTATGCTGGTAGTGGCGAGGGCGAGGGGGACGCCGATAGCGACTGCCCCGGCGACGGTCAGAGCGGTGAGGGCAACCGTGTTGCCGAGGATGCGTAGGTTTCTCGCGCCGAAATCGAAGGGCTCCTGGGACGCTAGGATGATCAGAACGACGATCGGCGAGAAGGCCAAAAGGACAATCGGAAGGGCCGGAAGGTAAAGAGGCCATCGGTTGCTTCGCGGGGGAGTTTGCATGAATGCCGCCTAAGGAAACGCATCGACTCGCGATGGCAATGATGATCGGCGGCTCGAGGATCCCCGGTTTTCCTATTGGTTCGCGGGGAATTCGACTATCGTCAGACGGGAGAGCTTTAATCAGAGCTACCGTTGAGGTGTAAGATCGTTTCCCAGGTCATCTGGGGTCTTTCCAAGTCCATGCGATTCGGAGGATCAAGGCGAGGGCTCCCAACTCAATCGCGGCGAAAAATATATCGTCCAGATCGGGCGCCCGATTGACTCCTAAAACGCTCACGATCTGGAGCGATGCAATGACGAGATTGAATCGGCGGTTCGCTTTGATTTTCAAAAACTGGATTAGCGGGATCATGAGGAGAGGAATCGCGATCATGAAGCCGCCTATCAGCATAAGTCCCTCTGTAATTTGGACCCCATTGACGACGCCTGTTCTCATTTCATCGATGAATCCAGGGCGTCCGAATTCGTGTAGGTCTCGGAAGATCATGTTGAAGAAGACGAAGACCCAGAGGGAGCTTAGCTTTGCTCGTTTGTCTAAGTGGTTTAGCGTTAAGTCGGTGTTCATTGGAGTTCTTTTTGGAGCGTTTGGGGACCTGTCGGTGATTCATTCTTGAGTGATGTGAACGACCACTTTGCCTCTGGCTCGTTGGGTGGCGACGTAGTCGATCGCGTCGGGGACCTCATCGAAAGGATAGTCCCGATCGATTACGGGCTTCATCTTTCCCTCCTGGAAGAGAGCCAGCACCGCTTCGAGTCGTTGCTTGTCCTTCTTCAGATCCAATATCAAATCGATGGGCTCCTGCTTCTTGCGCGAAATCGCGATGGCTTTGAGAAAGCCCAATCCGGTGGCCGCGCTGGCGAGCACTAGCCGTCCGTTTCCGTTCAGAAGGCGTTTCATCTTTTTCGGCGGGTGATTGCCAATCACATCGAAGATTAGATCGAATCGTTCTTCGATTTTCAGGAGGTCGACCGTTTTGTAGTCGATGGCGGCATCGGCTCCTAGGCGGCGAACCAGTTCATGGTTTCCCCCGCTGCAAACCGCCGTCACATGGGCGCCGTAGGCTTTCGCCATTTGGATGGTGAAGGTACCGATTCCTCCAGAGGCTCCATTGATTAATACGCGATCGCCCGCTTGTGGTTTCTTGTAGTCATGAATCCCTTCGTAGGCGGTGAGGGCCGCCACTCCAAGGGTACTGGCTTGCGCGTGGGAGAGCGATCGAGGCTTTCTTACCAGGGCGTCTTTGGGGATGGCGACGTACTCGGCAAAGGAACCCACGATTTCAGGAGTCATGATGCCGAAAACCTCATCTCCTGGGCTCCAGTCTGCAACGTCAGTTGCGGTCGATTCGATCACTCCGGAGATGTCCGCTCCCAGGCCGGTCTCGGTTGGCTTGAACCAACCTCTGCTCATCCGAACGATAAAGGGGTTCGCTTGCATCAGCCGCCAATCGAGGGGGTTGACCGAGGCCGTATGGACCTTCACCAGCACGTATCCTGGGCTCAAGGTCGGTTGGGGCAGGTCGCGAAAAGACAGTACCTCAGAATTGCCGTACTTTTCAAAATAGAGCGTTTTCATATTTTGAAGTAAACTGCACCGTGTAGTTTTTAGGTCAAATAAAAAATTGCACTATACCGTGTAGTTTCTTTTTTAGAGGAATGACAGATTCCCTTTCCGGCCATGAATTGAGAAAAGCAGAGAAGCGAGAGACGATTATCGCGGGGGCTATCAAAGCCTTTGAGCAGGAAGGCTATGAGCGAGCGTCGATGGATTTGGTTGCTGAATTCGCCGGCGCTTCGAAGCGGACCGTTTACAACCATTTCGACAGCAAGAAGGAACTACTCTGGGCGGTGGTGGCCCAACTGATGGCGGGACAGCAGGAGGTGCGACAGATTACTTATTCGGAGGTCGAATCCTTGGAGTCTCAGCTCGTTCGCTTTGTGGATGCGCAGATGTATTTCGTGACCGACCCGAAGCGACTGTCGATCGTTCGCCTGCTCACGACGATCTTTCTTCAGAACGAGGAACTTCGCCAGGAGGCCAGCCAGGGCGAAAAGTGCGAGCCGGACCCGCTGATCGAATGGCTCAGGGCGGCGCATAAAGATAAGCGCTTAAAAGTCGAGGATCCTGAGCTAATGGCCAAGATTTTTCGCGGCATGATTGAAGGCACGATAAATTTCCCAGCGCTCTACAGTCCCCTGCAAACGGCTGATGAACTAAAGCCGACCCGCGATGAAATCGTAGCTCTCTTCCTAAGTCGGTATAGGTTTTAGATGGGAATATTCACATAAGTCTGGCAAATCATTCTAACCGACTTTCACGTCGGGCGGTTGCCTGGGAGAGCGTCTGATAAATTATGTGGATCGTATATGCAATCGGTCTTTCACATTGTAGTCGCGGTCGTTGACCATAGACGTCAGGTTAAATACGCAAGCTTATGAAAGTTAGCGCCTTAGGACGAAAAAGACTTCATTTAAAGAGCGCTTTTGCTCCGAAAACCCTCAAGGTCGTCGAGGATGGAAAGTCTCATACCATCCTCGGCGGGCGTCGCGAAGCTGCTCGGCTCGATCGATATCG
>JBCCZW010000367.1:0-5123 GCA_039186805.1 Verrucomicrobiota bacterium | reverse complement strand
CCTGCACCACAAAAAATGTGGACAACCTGATTTGTCCTCCCTGTGGGGGGAGGCACTACCTTATTACCTTAACAAATTCTGCCATTGGCGGTCCTTCGCTTGGAAGGCTGCCTTGATGGCGCCTGAGGCAACGCGCTTCTTGTAGTCTTCGCCGACGCTCTGAACTTGGGTGCCTTCAAAGCCTTCTTCTGAAAGCTTGTCTTGGAGAGCCTTGTCTAGGCCTGCGATCATGCTGCCGCCGCCGGTGACGATAATGTTTTGGAGGAGTTCCGGAACGGAGTCTGGATCTGCTTTCACGATGAGGGCGCGTACGGCCTCGTAAACTTTTTCGAGAAGCGTGTCGCAAGCGGAGCCGACTGCGTCTGCCACTTCGAGCTTCTTGATCTTACCGCCGATCATGACGGGGTGGAGCACTTCTGTCTTCGCGTTCTCTACGAAGGAGTGCTTTTCCTTAATCTCGCGGCACTTGGCGGTGGAGATTTGGCAATCTGGGTACTTCGCGAGGACGGACTCTTGGATCATCTCGTCGACGGCATCGCCTGCGAATGGGAAGGAGATTTGGTCGTCCGCGGATGGGTAGTAGCCTTGGATGAGGCACACATCCGAAGAACCGGCTCCGATGTCTACGAAGATGGAGTTGCAGACGGGATCGATGTAGTCGTCGCTGGTAAGGTCCTTTTCTACGCGGCTGCCGAGGGCAGCAAGGAAGGGCTCGGGTATGAGGATGACCTTGTCGAAGATGCCAGTAACGGCGAGGCGTATGTTTTCGCGCGCTTCGGAGTCAGCATTGGCTGGCATGCCGATGACGGCACGGACTTCCGCGTCGGGAGAGATACCGGAGATTTCCTTCAGGTGTTTCAGGAAATCGCGAGCGGCGTCCATGTCGTCGATGATGCCATCGCGGAGCGGTTGGACGAGGTTGAGGTGCAGCTTGTACTTGAGAGCCATGCTGCCGAAAAGGGTATTCGCGTCGCCGGGGATGACTCCTGGGAGGATGCCTTCAGTGGTGTAGCCGACGATTGAGGGAATGAGCTCCGCTTGCGGAGCCTTTCTTGATCCAGGAGTTGTGGTTTGGATGCAAGTGGTGTTGGTGCCGAGATCGAGCCCGACAAGCATCATGTCCGTTGAGGTTGACGCTGCTTTTTTCGCCTTAGGCGCTGCTTTAGTCTTTGTGGTCATTTGTGGTGGATTGTTGGTTGTTCCGTATTGTTAGGATATTTAGATATTAGAGATTCGAGTCATCTGCGGCGATGAGTGGCTCGATGCCGCTTTTGGCCATGTGGCCGACGAGTTGGTCGAGGCCCACTAGGGAGTCGGCTAGGATCTCCGACTCTTGGTTTTGGAGTGAATCGATCATGCCTGAGACGTCGTCGAGACCGATTCGCGGCTTTTCGCCGACTTGGTCCGCGTAGGAAGGGTTGACCCAAGAGGCATCGTTTTCCGCTAGGCGCTCTTGGCGTTTGCGGTCTGCCCGGCCGAGGTACATTGCGCGGTACTTAGCGGCAATCTTGGCCTCGACTTGGGGAATGATGCTCTTGACGAGCGTGTCTTTGAAAATGCGTTGCAGCTTCCAGCCCTGGTCGACGAGGGCTTGCTCGCGTTCGAACATGTCGCGGAGGTCTGCTTTGGCGTCGTCGCGGAAAGATTGGGGCAGAAGACGGATCCAGGCTTTAATGAGCGTGGGCAGCTCTTCTTTAATGATGCTGCGGGACTTGGAGACGCGACCTTGCTTGTGAAGGATGCACGCGGCTCTGAAACGCTCGACAATATTGTCCCAGCGTTCTTGAGCCTGTTCCGTAACTTTGCTCGATGCGATCATGGTGCGGGTTCGAGCACAGCCTAAGGCGTGCCAGGTTTGTAAATCGTTGATCTACAATGATTATTGTCAGTACTTCGGAACTGTCATCGGAGTTTTTCTAGGAAAAGGGGAATTTTTTCCTACAGTTGCGGCGCGTTTTGCCGTTCCCTTCGGCCATCTCTAGGCAAGAGAGTGGGAATCAGGGCGGGAGAGATCGCTCGGCGGCAGAATACCGCCAATCCTTTTAGTGGGCTCAAGGGAAGGTCCTTCCACACATGGGAAGGGGTCGCCTATTCGAACTGGGCTTTGAAGGTAGCGAGGTCTTTTTGGAGTAGGGCCACGGTGGATTCTAGGGTGGCGATGCGCTGTTCGACTTCGGGCGGTATTTTCGCGGCAACCTCTACTTTGAGGGGTTCGGTGGTTGTTGCGACTTGGGGTGCAGCTAAGAGTTCGGGTTTACCGGAGATGATTTGAGCGTAGCGGTTGTCCTTTTGGCCGAGTTGGCGAGGGAGTTCCGCTATAAGGGGGACGTTTCGGTCTCGGAGAGATTCGAGGGCAGCCTTGATGGCCTCTATGTCGCCAAAAGGGTGGAGGCGTTCGCAGCGCGTGCGGAGCTCGCCGGGGGTTTGAGGGCCGCGGAGGAAGAGTTCGGTGAGGACGGCCCTTTCAGATCTGGAGACCGTGAAGAGTTCTTCGAATTTGTGTTTGTGCTTGGGGATGTTAGAACCGTGGGTTCGGATCATACCGGCGAGGCCTTTGGAGCGGAGGCCATCGAGTCCGGTGGACACTTCGTCTTCTTCAAGCGAAAGGACAGGGTTGCGGTTCGACTTTTGGTTGCAGGCGTTGGCGAGGCTGTTGAGGGAGAGGGGATAATTGTCGGGCGTGGCGACCTCTTTTTCGAGAAGGCAACCAAGGATGCGGACTTCTATGAGGGAGAGTTCAAGGGTGTTTTCTGGATCCATTTTGGTGAGCCTGATCGTATTTTACGGTATGTTTGTAAAGTCTTGGAGACAAATTAGGTTTTCGATGGCGTTTATCCCGTCAAATAAATGAAACCTGAGGATTGCGTACCGCGTCAACCTGCCTTTAGCTTTTTACATTTATCGGAATTCCAAATGGGATGACGGTTTTAGAAAACCTCTCACCAAAAATGACACTTAACACTGATCGACAATTCACTCGCCGGAAAGAGGGCATGTCTCTCTTGGAAATTATTATCGTTATCGGCATTATCTCAGTTTTGACGGCTTTTATCGTCGGTAAGTTGGCGGGCGTCGGCGATCGGGCGGAGGAGCGATTGGTACGCTTAGCGGTCGAGAGCGGTTTTGAGACTTCGTTGAAGGAGTTTCAGATCGATATGCGTCGCTACCCAACTACTGAGGAGGGATTGACGGTTTTGATGACGCGTCCGGCGAATGATAGCGGACGTTGGAGAGGTCCTTACATCGAGAAAGAGGAGATGCTTTATGATAGCTGGGGACGCGAGTTCAAGTATCGTTACCCAGGTACGAGAAATACTAAGCGTTACGATTTGTATTCATTGGGTGAGGACGGGGTCGAATCAGACGACGACATTGGCAATTGGTAAGAGGCCTGAGGGTTGGGGCCAGATGAATGCCGTTGGGCAAGGAATGGGGATTGGCGTCGCTGATGCAGGGCGACGAGGTCTCTCGCTGTTGGAGGTGATTATTACTCTGGGTATGATCGGCGCTCTCTCGACGGTATTCGTGATCAACATCGATAACATGCTGCGTCGCGGCGAACTGGATACTCTCGAGGATCAATTCTGGTTGGCGGTCAGGGGAGCTCAAGAGAATGCGGTTTATGATCGCAAGCCTTACATTCTTAGTTACTCGGAAGACGAGAGAGCGTTTGTGGTGAGCTCAGGGGAGGAGCGGACGACTTTTCAGGTTATAATTGAGGGCTTTGATGAAGACCCGGAGATCGAGGTGATTTTTTCGGAGCAGTATGCGGAAAATAGCTACAAGTTGATCGGAGGGCGCTTGGTAACGGATAATGAGGTCATCCAAGTTGGGTTTTATCCGGACGGCACTTGTTCTCCATTTACTGCTGAGCTACGGATTTTGGATTATACGCGAATCATCAATATCGACCCTTGGACGGGAGTCGAGTTGGCGGAGAGGCGAGAAGGATGAGGTTCGTTCGGAGTTCGGACGAGGGTTTTTCGTTGTTGGAGATTATCATGTCTTTGGCCGTCTTCGGCGTTGCCTTGGTAGCTTTGAGTGGAGCGTACGTGAACACCATTGCCTCTATCGAGCGGGTTGAGGTGGATCAGGGCTTGGAGCAGGACTTGAATATGGTGAGATCCATTGTTTTGACTTTGGAAACGACTGATGATTTGGAAGATGGAGGCGAGATCAACACGGGCGTTCATGGAGAGGTGTCGTGGCGGGCAGAATATGAGGCTACTGGAGTGGCTGACCTTTTCGAGGTTACTCTCTTCGTCGAGATGGACGATGAGAGAACGGGCATTTCGCGCGAGGTGGAGCAGACGGTGTATGTGACGCGCCCGACCTGGTCCGATCCGACGGAGAGGGCGGCCTTGCGAGACGAAACGAGGCAGAAGCACCTAGATTTCCTGTCTGGCTTGAACAATTAGAATGAAGATGCGGCATACCTTTAAGGATACATCGGGTCTTACATTGCTGGAAGTAATGATCTCGGTGTTTCTGGGCGCCGCTATATTGACTGCGGCGGTGACGTTCGTGTTTTCCATGGGGCAGTTGTGGGGGCGTGGGGCGGATGAGAAGCTCTTTCATAAGCATGTTCGGGGCGTATCCAGATTTTTAGAGGAGTCTTTCTATCGTTCGGGGACAAAGGTTTCAGCCGCGGATGCCGAGGAGAATAACGGGCAGACGGGTCCGGTGTATTGGTCGAGTCGTGGAGGACCGCAATATGAAACCTCGGAATATCTGACTTTCGAGCTGGATGAGAGCCCGGGGGTCTTCGTTTGGCCGGAGGAGCGTCTGCCTTACGTCGTGTGCTCTTTGGAGTTGGACGAGGATGAGGGCTTGTATGTGCTGTGGCGCTCTCGTTTGGAGACCGACTTTATGGAGGATGAGCCGCGCCGGACGCGCTTGTCTCCTTTCGTGAAGGAGATTTTGTATCATTACATCGACTACACAGAGGAAGATCCTGAGTGGGAGGTTTTGGAGGAACCTGAAGATGAGGGCGGCTTTCCCCATGTGCCGCAGAGAATTGAATTAGTTTTTCAGTATGGCGAGGAAAGGGTGAGTCGCCAGATTGTGATTCCTGGGAATTTTCAGGTTCCTCCAAAACCTCCCACTCAGGATCTTCCTCTGTG
>JBCCZW010000366.1:0-5135 GCA_039186805.1 Verrucomicrobiota bacterium | reverse complement strand
GGGCCTACGAATCCGGAGGCTGGGATCAATCTCTCCCGGCATTTCACAAGGAAGCGCCAGTCCTCGGTATCAGCCGAGCGGAAGATCAACGAGAAGCGATCAGCTACGCCGCCTATCGAGTTCTGTATCAGCGTTACAAGGACAGCATCGGCGCTGACTACACCCTCTTCGCCATCGATTGGCTTATGAATGATTTAGGCTTCGACCCCGCAATCGATACCACAGTCGGCGACTCTCCCGCCGCCGTCGGCAACCGCATCGCCGCTGCAGTCATCGCTGAGGCTCTCAATGATGGTTCCAACGAAGCCAATGATTATGCCGACACGAGCGGATACACTGCTAGCAATGCGCCCCTCAAGCTCAATGAAAGCGGAACCGACCTCGCAGAGCCAAATCTATGGCAACCCCTCGCCTTCGATTTCCGCATCACGCAAAATGGCATTGAAGTCGGTGAAAGCGTGCAAGAATTCATTGGCGTCAACTGGAGAGAAGTCGATACCTTCGCCATCGAAAAGGATTCCTCTAATACCATAGCCATCGACCCGGGCCCTCCCCCGCTCCTGGATACCAGCACACAGCAAGAGTTCCTAGACGCTGCAGTGGAAGTGATTCGCTACTCTTCTTTCCTCGATCCGAACAAGAACGTCGAAATCAATGTTTCTCCGGGCGGAAGACTGAACAACCGCTTGGGCGAAAACGAAGGTTCTGGCCGTAGTTTAAATCCGGTTACGGGAGAAAAGTATGCAGACAATTGGGTCAACCAGGCAGACTACGGACGTATCCTCGCTGAGTTCTGGGCCGATGGTCCCGCTTCCGAAACCCCTCCGGGCCATTGGAACACGCTTCACAATGAAATCGCGGAAGATCCCCTCTTCGAACGACGCTATGGTGGCGTAGGGGAAGAACTTCCTCAACTGGAGTGGGACATACAAGCCTACCTCGCCCTAAACGGCGCCATGCACGACGCCGCCATTGCCGCTTGGACCCTGAAGCGCCAATACGACTACGTCCGCCCCATCTCCATCATCCGTCACCTCGGCGAGCTCGGACAATCCACAGACAGCGACCACTCTTCCTACCATCCGCAAGGTTTGCCGCTCACCGAAGATCTGGTCGAAATCATCACCGCAGAATCCGCAGCCGCAGGCCAACGCCACGCTCACCTTTCCGATTACATCGGAGAAATCGCCATCTACTGTTGGGCAGGCGAACCCACCAATCCGGAAACCGAAGTGGGCGGAGTCGACTGGATACGAGCGGTCGATTGGCTTCCCTATCAAAGAGACACTTTCGTAACCCCCGCCTTCGCCGCCTACGTGTCCGGCCATAGCACCTTTAGTCGGGCCGCCGCAGAAGTAATGACCCTGCTCACCGGCTCCTCCTATTTCCCTGGAGGCATGGGAGAATTTACCTTCGAGAAGAGCGAGTATCTAGAATTTGAGGACGGTCCGAGCGAAGACGTAACCCTGCAATGGGCTACCTATTACGACGCTGCCGATCAAGCAGGCATCTCTCGACTCTACGGAGGTATCCACGTGAGAGCAGACGACTTTGTGGGACGCAATCTCGGCGCCCGCGTCGGATTCGAAGCCTTCCTTAAGGCCCATCATCTGCGCTATGGCGCTTTAGCGCAGACCGGAATAAAGGACCCGCATTTGAGTTTAGGACCGCAAAACTTAGGCGACGCCGCTCTTCTCGAAGTAGAGTTGCAAAGCGATAATCGCTCGCTGCCGACAAGCCTGGTCGCTTCTCCAGAAGAAGGTATTTATTTTTCTACTACAACAAAGGGTCTAGAAGTAGACGTCACTTGTATCGAGGTAAGCAACCTTACCGTTTGGCCCGATTTCGAAACCGGGCAAAGCGCTACAGAAGCGACTTTTGAAATCTCCGGCCAATCGCCCAAAATCATATACCTCCGTCACCTTGGAGAAGATGCGGGCATGACCGACACGCCGTCCACAGCCCCTAAAATCGAACTCTTTTCCCTAGACGCGCAAAACAACGAGACGCCGATCGCAGACAATACCGCCTGGATAAACGCCGAGCGCGCCTCCCTCCTAGAAGTCGGCGCCCAATACCTCGGTCTCGCCGAGATCCAACACGACAGCCAAAACGCGGGCCTCATCGCCACATTGGCCCCCGGCGCCTACCTCATCCGCCTCACCCAAACGGGAGCCATTCCGAGCTCCTCCCAATTCGATATCCACCTGCTCGAATAGCTTAGGGATATCGCTCGCTCGTGATCCCCACAAGCTCATCCCCCTTTACCACAGGCGTACCGCTCGTACGCCCACTGCCCCCAAATAGTCTCATCGTCAGATGCAGTAGAATTCCTCAAAGTCACAATCCTCTATCTTCCATCTTCATCCTCATCTTCTATCTAAAGCGCTTCTCATATTTGTTGTTCGCAAGAGGTCGGGCGTGACGGCCCGGCACGCCGCACTGCCCAGCATAAAAAAACTCCCACGCGCTCAGCCCAATGAAAAGCGTTTTAAGAAACGCGAAATGGGATAAAAGATGAAGATGGAAGATAGAGGAAGGTATCCCACAAAAGGGCCGTAAACCCCAAAGAAGCCACCCTCAGACCTGCGAAAAAATGCTCGGTTCACTCCACCACTACCTTCTCCTGCCCCTTCACCAAATCGTCGATTTCCTTCAGTTGACGCAAAAAGATCTCTAGCTTGTCCAGCGGCAAAGCGCAGGGGCCATCGCACTTCGCTTCAGCGGGGTTCGGGTGAGCCTCCAGGAAGAGACCTGCAATTCCCACTGCCATTCCCGCCTTCGCCAAATCGAAGACTTGCTGACGACGCCCGCCTGCAGCCGTAGCGTTCCCGCCCGGGATCTGCAAAGAATGCGTCACATCGAAAATCACTGGATTTCCAAAATCCTTCATGATGCCGAAACTGAGCATATCGACCACCAGTCCATTGTATCCAAAACTGGACCCACGCTCGCAAAGCGTTACTTTATCGTTACCCGCTTCTTCAATCTTCCGAATGATATGCCCCATCTCGCGAGGCGAAATAAACTGCGCCTTCTTCACGTTGATGATCGCCCCAGTCTTCGCCATTGCGACCACGAGATCCGTCTGGCTACAGAGGAAGGCCGGAAGTTGAATCACATCCGCCACTTCCGCTACCGGAGCCGCCTGAAAGGGCTCGTGCACATCGGTAATCACGGGAACGCCATACTTCTCTTTTACTGCGGCGAGAATCTCCAAGCCTTTCTCCATCCCGGGGCCGCGAAAACTCGTAATCGACGAACGATTCGCCTTATCGAAAGACGCCTTGAATACGTAAGGAATCCCTAGCAGATCAGTCACCCGCTTCATCTCGGCCGCAATTTCCAAGGCCAAGTCGCGAGACTCCAAAACGTTCATCCCCGCGAACAACGAAAAGGGGAGTTCATTTCCGCAGCGAACACCGCCAACTTCGATCACTTTGCTCATCCCGCCACCATCCACATCCCCTATCCAACTGACAACTCCGAATTAGGAATAAACGGTCTCGAAGAAACGCAAAACCGACCGAACGCCGACCATAAGATCCAGCGGATACTTTCTTCAAAGCGCGAAAAAGCCAATTGATGCTCCGCCTAATATGATATTTGGTCTAACGCCTCATGCCTTCCTTTCAATCGCCCCTACCCGAAATCGCCAACGACGCTAGCTCCCGAATCCGCTATTCCTTCAACGACGACTGGCGCTTTCACAAAGGCGACTTCCTCGACGCTCATGCTCCAGAAGCCCCAGATCAATCCTGGCGAAAACTTCGCCTCCCTCACGACTGGGCAATCGAAGGTCCCTTCGACGAAAAATACAATGCCCGCTGCGGAGGCCTTCCCTTTCACGGCATCGCTTGGTACCGCAAACGCTTCTTCATACCCGAACACTTTGCAGACAAGGCTATCTCAATAGAATTCGACGGAGCCATGAACAACTCCGAAGTCTGGATCAACGGCCACTTCCTCGGCAAACGCCCCTACGGCTACATAGGCTTCGCATACGATGTTTCCCGCTACATCAAATTCGGGGAAGAAGACGAAAACGTCATTTCAGTAAAACTCTCGCCCGAAGACCTCTCTTCGCGCTGGTACCCCGGAGCGGGTCTCTATCGCAACTCTTGGATCAACTTTACCGAAGCCATTCGCGTCGCCCGCAACGGCACCTTCGTCAACACTGATTCGCTAGAAGCCTCCCATGCCAAAATCTCCCTCAAGACTGAGATTGAAAACTTGAGCAACGTGAAAGCGAACATCGAAGTCGAAACTAAAATCTACGCTCCAGACCAACAGCTCGTCGCCCATGAAATAACCCCAGCCTCAGTTCTCTCAAATGAGCAAACGACCCACACGCAATCTCTCGTCATCAAATCTCCAATACATTGGGATATAAACTCCCCCAACCTCTACAAGGCCGTCACCTCCCTGATCCAAAACGGCGAGCAAACCGACAAATACGAAACCACCTTCGGCCTCCGCGCGATCGAGTTCAACAACGCGGATGGCTTTCTTTTAAACGGTCGGAAAGTTCCCTTACAAGGAGTCTGCCTCCATCACGATCTAGGCCCACTCGGCGCCGCTTTCAATCTGAGAGCGACCGAACGTCAACTCGAGATCATGAAGGAAATGGGTGTTAATGCGATCCGCACCAGCCACAACCCGCCCTCCATCGAACAACTCGACCTCTGCGACCGCATGGGAATCCTCGTTCAAGTTGAGGCCTTCGACTGCTGGGAAATGGCGAAGGTGGAAAATGGATACAGCAAATACTTCAAGGACTCGCACGAGCGCGACCTGAGAGATATGATTCGACGCGATCGCAATCACCCCTCGGTCATCATGTGGTCCATCGGCAACGAAATCCTCGAACAGCGCGACGGAAGTCTAGGGCCAAAAATCGCAAAACGGCTTAACAACATCTGTCATGAAGAAGACCCTACACGCCCTACTACCGCCGGTTTCAATATTTATCCAGATGCCATCGACAACGGTCTAGCTGCCGCAGTCGATCTGGTGGGACTCAACTATAAACCAACCCGCTACAAAGAGGTCCTCCAAGCCCATCCGGATTGGATTGTCTACGGCGCCGAAACCTGCATGACTCCAACGCGTCCGTCGTGAAACAACTCGATGCC
>JBCCZW010000365.1:0-5138 GCA_039186805.1 Verrucomicrobiota bacterium | reverse complement strand
CGGTGGTGCGGGGTTTTTCGAAGTAGACGCGCATGACGATGAGGATGCGGTCTTTCACTTTCTCGCTGAGAGCGGCTAGCTTCTTGGCGTATTCTGCTCCGGACTTTAGGTCGTGAATGGAGCAAGGACCGATGACGAGGAGGAGGCGATCATCATCTCCGAAGATGATCTTGTTTATCTCGTCCCGTGATTGGGTGACGAATGCGGCTTGGGCTTCGCTTTTGGGGATTTCGTTTATGAGTTGTTCGGGCGAAGGGAGTGGCCGATTCTGATAGACGTTGATGTCAGAGGTTTTTTGCACGCGAAGGATGAAGGAGCATGCAAGAGAGATTTCAAATGAGAAATCGTGGGGGGAGGGCTAAAAGTGGAGGAATTTGGGGGCGAAGGGTTTTGGGACTCCGCTAGTCTTCCGGTTGTTTTTCCGCGTTTGGGATCAGAATCGCCTTCTGTAAGCCCTTGGACTTGGTCCAAAAATAAGGCGGGCAGCCTACCCCTAAGCTGCCCGCCATCTCGTTTTCTTAGTTACCCCAAAATCCCGCTAGGCGGGAAATCGTTTAAAAGATGATTGAAGTACTGCTGAGTTAGATTCTTTTGTCAATGCGTTTCTAAGCAAAAACTAGGAAATTTCTATAAGAAGACGAAATGGCGCAAAGCTGTAAAGATAAGGTAGGGTTATTAGACGTAATGCTGAAAGCAGAGGGTGAGGACGCGTTGCAGTTTCTGCAGGGTCAGTTTTCCAATGATCTTGGAGACTTGGGCGAGGGTGATTGCTTGTATGGCCTTTGGCTGAATCGGAAGGGGAAGATCTTGGCGGACAGCTATGTGTTGCGGACTGGGGAGGAGCGTTTTGCGATTTTAAGCGAGAATGGAGAACGCGATGTCGTTCATGATCGTTTAGACGAGTACATTATCATGGATGATGTGGAACTGGCGGTTAACGGGGAGTCGCTTCCATTATGGGTTATCGACAAGAGGGGCGAGGAGTCGGCGCTGGGATTATTGGGAATGAGTATTCCGAAGGTGGGAGGGTTCGTTTCATCGGAAGGCGCAATCGCTTTTTGGGGGCAAGACGGTTATTTGAGGATTGTATTCGAGGAGGTCGATTCGGATCGGGTGAAACGGTTTGCTGAGGAGATTGCGGTAGATCGTATCCAAGTTTTGGAAGCGCCCGGCTTGACGATTGAAAATTGGAAATCTGGTATATTTGAGGTGGGGTTTGATATTTTGGATACCGATTTGCCTCAAGAAGTGGGTTTAGGCGAGAGAGCGGTATCTTACAACAAGGGTTGCTATTTGGGACAGGAAGTGATGGCCCGTTTGCACGCGATTGGTCGGGTGCGTCGCGAGATGGTTTGCGTAGAGCTGTATCCTGAAAGTGAATTCGAATTGGGATCGATTGTATTCGATGCGGAGGAAAAAAAACGTGGAGAGTTACGTCGAAGCCTTTGCGAAGGCGGGAAGCGGTGGGGTTCTGCGATTCTGAATCTTCAGGCTGAGGGCTCGCTTTGGGTGAAGGATACGGAAAATGAGCGACGCGAATTGAAGGTTTGGAAGAGAGGAGATTAGATGGGCGAAGGGAGCGAGTTCGAAAGCGTGAAGTCGCTTTGCATGAAATTGGGATCGGGCGAGGCTCAGGCTGAGACGATGGCAAGACAACTGCTCAAGCGTGCGGATCAGGTAGCGGAAGAACGCTCTATCAGCCGGTTAGAGGCGATGCAGGAGTTATTGGAAGTCTTGGTTATGGGGAGGCAGGGTTTGGTGCCCGAGCGATTTTCCAGTAAAAATAGTGAAAAAACTGATACCTAGGCTAGTTTTTAAAGGCCTTGTAAATAAAACCGTTGACCAAGGGCACTGTGGGCATTCGATTCATCCCCTATTCCTCGGGAGTTTATCCCATTTTTACTTAAACAATAAACGATTCATATATGACTAAATCCGAACTCGTAGCAGAAATCCAAAAGAATCTCGGCGATGCATCCAAGGCTGAGGCTGAAAAGGCTCTTAGCTCTGTTCTTGGCGCTATTAAGACTTCAATTAAGAAGGCTGGTAAAACTGTTAAGGTTAGCGACAAGAATGCGAAGGACGCGGTTGCGATTCAGCTCGTAGGATTCGGATCTTTCTCTGTTACACGACGCAACGCGCGTTCGGGTATCAATCCTCTTACCAAGGAGCCCCTCAAGATCAAGGCGAGCAAGGCTGTTAAGTTCAAGGCTGGCCAGGGTCTGAAAGATCTTCTCTAATTTCTACCTCAAATTAGATTTTTTTAATCCCGCTGCTTTACGGCCGCGGGATTTTTGTTTTTAAACGCGCCCATGTCTCTGATCGATACCGTGACAAGTCGCTTCGAAAAGAACTTCGGGAGCGCCCCTGAAGTCGTTGCTTCGGCGCCTGGACGCGTGGAATTCATTGGGAACCACACTGACTATAATCAAGGCCCCGTTATGGGCGCGGCGATTGATAAGGGAGTCGTAGTGGCTTTGAAGCGTTGCGACGAAGCGGTGTTTAAGTTCTCGAGTTCGACCTTTCCGATTGCCGAGGTTTCGGATCCGAGCGCGCCGCAAGAAGGGAGCGCTTCTTGGGTGAATTATCCGTTGGGGATCTACAATGTATTGATCAAGAGAGGGCTGGAGCCGAAGGGAGGGTTTTGTCTTTCAGTGGAGTCTGATGTGCCTTCGGGCGCGGGCTTGAGCAGCAGCGCGGCCTTGGAGTTGGCGACGGCGACCGCTTTAGGAGAGGCTTATGGGATCGAGCTCTCCAAGAAGGAGCTGGCGATGGTGGGTCGCGAAGCGGAGAATGATTTTGTTGGCGTACCTTGCGGGATCTTGGACCAAGGGGTCTCGGCCCATGGAGAGGAAGGGAAGCTGGTGCACATCGATTGCCGCAACCTGGAATTCTCGACTGCTGAGCTGGGTAAGGATCTGAGTATTTGGATTTTCAATACGCATCAAAAGCACTCGCTCGTCGACTCAATGTATGCGACTCGCAATAAGGAATGTTTTGCGGCAGTGGAACAGCTGAATGCAGCGGGGCTTGATGCGCAGTACTTAGCGGATGTATCGCCTGAGGAATTCGAAGCAAAGCGTGATGCTCTGGAGGAGAACGCTCGGAAGCGGGCGGAGCATGTGATTTACGAGATTGATCGGGTGAAGAAGGTACAAGCGGCTCTCGAGGAGCGCGATGTGGAAGCGGTGGGTCGCTTGTTGTTCGAGTCGCATGACAGCTCGCGCGACTTGTTCGAGAACAGCGTCCCTGAGCTGGATTACCTGGTGAAGATTTTGCGTTCTATGCCAGGCGTTCTCGGGGCTCGCCTGTCGGGCGGCGGCTTCGGCGGTGCGGCTATGGCCTTAGCGGGCGAAACGTTTACGATGGATTATGCGGTCGCCGTGGCTTCGGCCTACAGGGGAGAATTTGGAGCGGAGCCGGAGATTATAGAGTGCCGCATTGCCGATGGGGCGCGGTTGGAGCTGCCGGTTTCGGCGTAGTCGCTTTATCCATACAGGGTTTCGGCTTTCCGCCTGCTTAGGCTCTGTTAGGCGTAGCGCGTTGCTTAGACCTGCCTAGAGAAAACGCTCTTGGCTAGAAGTTGTTGCCGAGTGTATCCACCACGCTGTTGAAATAGAGATCGACGTAATCGCGCAGGAAGAGCGCGTAGGCGATTGCTCCGCCGGCGAGCATAGGACCGAAAGGGATGTGTTTGCCGAAAGCGATTTCGCCTTTTTTGGCTCGAAGCGAGGGTATTATGTTTTGGAGAATCAGCGCGATCGAGATTCCGATCGTTCCGAGAACGGCTCCACCGAAGATAGAGAAGATAGCGCCTTTCCAGCCGAGGAAGGCTCCTATGCCTCCCATTAGTTTCACATCACCCATTCCCATGCTGTCCTTGTTAAGCACTTTATCGGCGACGATGCCTATCCAAAGGATGATTCCGGAGCCGACCATTAAGCCGATGACCGCGTCGAAGAAGCTTCGGGTGGAGTTGAAAATGTAGTATTCAGAGGAAGCGTTCCCATGTAGTTGGGGGAGCGCTACGGCTATCAAAACTCCGAAGAATGCCGTGCCGATAGAGAAGCGGTCGGGGATCTCCATGGTATCCAAGTCGATGAAGCTGGCGCATATGAGAAGGGCGATGAAGAACATCATTATCCCCGCAAGGTCCGGCGTGTAGTTAAGCCAAGCAAAAAGAAAGAGGGCACCGGTGAGGGTTTCGACGGCTGGATAGCGGAAGCTGTAGGGACTGTTGCAGCAGCGGGCTTTCCCTCGGAGAATGAACCAGCTGAGTATTGGGATGTTGTCATACCAGGCGATGGGTTTGCCGCAGGCGCAGGTAGAGCCGGGAGTGATGATGGAGCGCTTGGCGGGTATCCGATAGATGCATACGTTGAGAAAGCTGCCGACGATTGCTCCGAATACGAAGGAAGCGATTTGGAAGACGATGGGGAAGAGTTCGTTTACGGCTTTAAAGTCTTCTAGCATCTAGGAGTTATTCAGGGCGGCGATGGCCGCTTGTTGCATGGTATCGGAAGGTACTTCGGAATCGGACCAAATCTCAAGCGCTTTAGCCCCCTGGTGAACAAGCATGGAAAGACCGTTGGCTGCTCCTCCGCCGACTGCTTCAACCGTCTCCATTAGGCGGGTACGGGGAGGATTGTAGATCATGTCGAAGAGTTTGATTGGCGTGGAGAATGACGAGGCGGGCAGGATGAGGGGGTCCTCGGTTTTGAGACCGAGAGATGCGGAGTTGATGACGAGAGCGTTTTCGGGGAAGGTGAAGTCGGTTTTCTCGGTGGAACGACCGATGACTTCGATGTCTTGGGCTTTGGAGAGTGGGGCGAGATCGGAAAGGAGTGTTTGGAGCCTGGCTTGGTTTCGGTTGAAAATGGTGAGTCGCGAGCAGTGGCTGTAGAGACACTGGACTGCGGCGGCGCGGCCGGCTCCTCCCGCTCCGAGGAGGTAGACGTCGCTTTCGCTGAGGCTTTGGTTTAGCTCTTCCTTAATGCCGTTTTCCATGCCGTAGCCGTCGGTATTGTAGCCTGTGTATCCAGCTGCTAGTCTCTTCAAAGTGTTGACGGCGCCGATCTGTTGGGCGGCGGGGTCGATTTCGCTGATGATATCAAAGGCAATGGTTTTGTGCGGAACGG
>JBCCZW010000364.1:0-5149 GCA_039186805.1 Verrucomicrobiota bacterium | reverse complement strand
GTTTCGGTTTTGGGATGATCGGCTCTGAGAGTTTCGAACCACTGATGAACAGATGAACACTGATATTTGGGAAGAGGGATAATTCGAGTTGGAGAGATCTTGGAGATGTAGACTCTGAAATCCGACCTTTGAGCTCTGACCTCTCCCCAAAAAAGGGGGCGACTTTTGGGTTGGCTTGGGGGTTGGGGGAGGGCATCTAGAAATTGCGATCTCCTTATGAAAGATTTTTGGCTAGGTTTGAAGGATTACGGACGGGCTCATCGGCTCATTTGGAAAGAGGGGATTTGGAAGCATATGATTGTGCCGGGATTTTTGGGCGTCTTGTATTTCCCCATCGTCTTTGGCGGCGTTTATTCTGGGTCGATTTGGGGACTGACTGAAGCGGGAAAAAGTATAGGGGAAAAGTGGATACCGAAGGAAGTGGCGGATTGGGGAGGTTGGGACTACTTTGCGATTGGGGCTGGAATCGTGACGGGAGCTATCGGCTTATACGTGGCCTTTTTGCTGTTCCGTAGCGTGTTGATGATTTTCTATTCTCCGTTTATAGGTTTTATTTCAGAAGCGGCAGAAAAGAGTGAATTTGGGACGAGCGGACCGGCCTTTAGCGTTGGAGGGCTCCTTTACGATATCTACAGGGGTATTATGGTGAGTCTGGTTTCACTCGGCTTGTCCTTGGCGCTGACTGTTTTGTGTTGGGCGTTCTTACTGATCCCAGTAGCGGGAGCAGTCGTTTCTTTTGTCGGAATGCTAATGGTGCAGGCGTTTTTCGCGGGGGCGGGGTTTGTGGATCCGGTGTTGGAACGGAGGCGGTATGGGATTCGCCGGAGTTTGGGATTTTCGGCTCGGAACAAGATGAAGGTGATGGGGAATGGAGCTGGCTTCATGCTGATCGTGATGGTGCCTATTATCGGGTGGTTCCTAGCGCCGACCTATGGGATTGTGGCGGCGGCGGTAAGTGGAGTGGAATCGGTGGAAAGCTATTAGTGCAATGTGGAACATCGTGACGGTACTTGAAGAGCGGAGCGAAGAAACATCGGAAAGGGCGAGTTGAACGCAGATTTTTTGGAGCCTTAAATTGTCTGCTTTTGATCAGTTATGCAGTCAACAAAGTGGATCTTTCCGTAAGTTCAATTTGACTGCCTGTGAGCGAACGCTTTTTGGCCCATGCTTCGATGCAGGCGGCGAGGAATTCTGCCGTGGAGTCCTTGCGCGATTCCGATGGTTCGCTTGCCTTTGTTGATGCGCGTTTGTAGTTAGGCGGCCGGTCCCTTGTTTCATGAAGGTATGCGGTTTTTCATCATGCGGGCGTTCGTTCGTCGTCGCTTGATCACTGATGTGGAGAGTGTCTCCAGGCGAATCGTCGAGTGTCTCCAGCGGTTCCCGCGAACGTTTCGCGTTTCGCCCGCGGATTGCTTGCTAAGGTCTGGCGGGCCGCCTCGCTTGAACAATCGTCTTCCATGGAATGATCGGACTCATACCATCACTGATAGGTAATTGAGGGGAAGTCTCTCGACGTCCGCCGAGATAGGTGACGTTTGCTAAAGGCCTAGGTCGAGTTGGGATTCTAGTTCGGGCTTGTAGGGTTCGATGAGCTGGGGGCCTTCGCTGCGGTTGTTGTTGACTGCGGGGCTGACGGGGCGGTGCTTCATCTCGCTCGGAGAAAAGGGCGTAAAGAATCTGAAGCGGCCTTCGGGAGTGAAGAGTTCGGGTTCGCCATCGAGCCAGGTGTCCGTGTCTTCAGGAGCGACGATGACGGGCATACGGTCGTGGTACTTGCCGAGCAGAGCGTTAGCGCTGGTGGTGAGGATGGTGTAGCTGTTGAGCTCATCGCCGGATTGGGAGCGCCAGCATTCCCAAAGCCCGGCCATGTGGAAAAGGGATTCGTCCTCCATCTGAAAGTAGTAAGGTTGGTTGCCTTTGCGGAGTCGCTTCCACTCGAAAAAACCGTCGGCGGGGACGAGGCAGCGACGGCGCTGGTAGGCGGCTTTGAAGGAAGGTTTCTCAGCCACGGTTTCGGACCGGGCGTTGATGAGGGGGCGTTGGGTTTCGAGGCTTTTGGACCAGCTTGGAATAAGTCCCCAGCGCATATAGGAAGCTTGGCGAGGGGAGACGGCGGAAGCTTTGGTGATGACGACGCCTCGTTGAGTGGGAGCTATGTTGAAACGGGGTTCCCAACCGAAGTCGGGCAGGGCGGTTTCTGCTTCTTGGACTTCAACGCTTTTTTTGGACAGTGTGTAACGTCCGCACATCGGAAGGGAGTAAGGAGGGGTTTGGGGGAAATAGCAAATCGCTAATAGTAGATGTTTTGAAGGCGCGGTCTTTGGTCTCAAGGATGGAAGATGAGGATGATGATGGAAGATGGGGTGGGGCTTTGTTTTGGGGTCTTGAAAATAGGGAGGTGGGCGTTCTTAGTGGCGGGGTGGAGATTCTGTATTTAGCAGTCGCTTTGGTTTTGTCGGTTTATGTGGTCTCCCGTTTTGTGGGAGGGTCGACGGAGGCGATGCTGAAGCAGTACGAGGTGATGGAGAAGCGGTATGGCTTGAAGCAGAAGACTTCGCACAGCAAATGGGGCGCGGGGATTGGCGAGCATCATTCCTTGGCAGGGGAGTTTAATGGGTATTCGGTTTCTCTATACGATCACTTTGCAAAGACGAGTAAATCAAAACGAACTTGGACATCCCTTACATTTGAGGTTTTGTTCGTGGGAGAGTTGGAGTTTGTTCTGAAAGTGAAAGAGGGAGAGGGGGGAGCCGTTTACGAAGTTCCTGATCGCTTTGAGAAGAGCAGCTTAGGAGAGGATTTGGATGCTCGCTATGAGTTCTTCAGCAATGATGAATCGGTTAATCGGGTATTGAGGGAGGAGAGGATTGCGTATCGTTTGGAGACTTTTTCGAAAGCGGAGGATCCGGGATGCTTCCGTTTGTCGAAGGGGTTTCTTGAATACAGAGAGAGCGGTCGCTTGACGAAAGAAGCGGAGAGAGTTCGGTATCAGCAAGCGATCGTGTTATTGGCGGAGTTGGCGGATAGCCTGTCAGTGTTTTGCGCGAAAGGGCATCATGGGTCGAAGGATTTGGAGGCAAACGAATGGAACGGGCCTCGGCTCTAGGCAAGGGTTAGATATTCTCGAATTCTTATTTCAAGCTTGCAAATCAATTAAAGTCCTACACTTGTAGGATTATGTGTTTAAGGTGTTTTTCCCGTTTGTGGATGAAAGGTGTTTTTATACTGGCATGCTTGAGTGTGAGCCAAGCGTGCCCTGACGATGGGTCTCATCGTTTTTCGGAATTCGACAATCTGAATCGGCTTTATGAGGATTTGTATTACTTAGAGCGTGAAGCGATGGCAGAGGGGATGCTGTCGCTGACGGATCGTGAACGTCGAGAGTTGATTGAGCAGGCTCTAGAAGAGTTTGCGGAATTGGACGAGAAGGCCCATGAGAAGCTGGAGTCGTTTACGAGGCATTGGAAACTGGGGGCCGATCCGTGTGCACTGACTTCCACGGATGTGGGTCCGAAGTTTGAGGTTTTGAATTCTATGACGGTAGCGAAAATTTTCCTGGGGAATTTGTCTGATGCGATTGCATCGCTGGAAAAAACAGGAAGAGGTGTATCCGATGCATCACTACGCTGCAATCAATCTGAGAATGGCTTATGAATTGAGCGGGAAGCTTGAGGAGGCACGTCGTTGGATAAATAAAGGGAGCGAGTTGAACCCGGAATTGCGTTTGGGAACCGAGTTGCGTGACGTGCGGATTTTAGAAGCGAAGATTGGAGATGGGAAGTGATGGTAGGTGTTCGAAGACGCTATCGGTGCTGAAAAGAGAGTTGGATTTAGAGGATTCGGCGTCGCGTAAAAAGATGGAACGGGAGCTAAGGATTTAATCGAAAGAGCGGCTGCAGTTTGTTAGTCACCCCAATACGATCGTAGCTAACCTTTTGTATCCATTGGGAGAGATGCGGAAGAATCGATTGCGATTGAGAGAAGCGGAAGGGAACGTTGCGCAGGGCAAGCGGTTTGCGGGGGGGTGAGGGATGCGTTTAAAGGCCCGCTGATATTTTGATCCTATACTATTAGTTCTTTCTTGGACTGAGATTTGAAAATGAGATCCATATTTTGTCTGTTACTCTGCTCATCCCAGGCCATAGGGGGATTGAGGGATGCGGAGGAGATCTTAAGTGAGGGCAATTGCTGTATCCATTTTTGGGATCATACGATTGGGTCGGGTGAGGTATCTCGTTTGGAGGAGAGCTTTTGCATGCCTGAAAATCGACTTAAAGATGGAAAGCAGACATGTGTTTACACGAGAAGAAAGCGCGTGCTTGGAAGTCGAAATGACGAAGTATTCGAATATAGATTACAGAATAGTTTAGAGATTCCGATTGATGAATTAAGGTGTCTAGTCGAAGGGCTGGATGTTGTTGATCTGGGTTTTGAACCTGAACGGGATTGGATATTAGCTAGGGAGAATAGTAGTGGGCTGAAAGGGTATGGTGAGTTAGGAGGGAGGTTTTTCTCATTGAAGGACAGCTTTAATGCTGAAGCGGGGAAGTTGTTTCGACATTTCTTGAACTCGCATGAAGTGAGCAAAGTCAAAGAGGCAAAGGAAGTCGTGCTTCGGATCTTTGATGAGACTTCTAGCGAAGTACTGTGGGGCGTTCTGGATGAGCCTTTGCGCGATTTTTGGAAATATAAGAAAGCTGTGATTGAGGAAATGAAAATAGAGGATTTGGATGGAGTGAAACGGTTTTCGATAGCGTTTGAGTTGCCGGACTTGAGGCCTCTGAGCGGATCGGTGGAGATGTTTAGTGGCTCAATCGAAACGGCGGGAATTCGGTATCTTGACTGCGCGACAATAAATTACTGGGAGACGTTTTCTGAGGGTGACGGGGTGAGAGCAGAGGCAGTTGGTTTTGCTAATCTCAGATTGTATCCGGAAAAGTATCACGGTAAGCGAGTTAGACTGAGGGGACATTATTACGGTTCTGAACTATACGACAAAAAGGGAAACCGTGTGAGCATCGGTGAGGAGTCTACATTTGCCGACGTTGGCTTGTTAGGTCGGGGAGAGGATGTGATTATTGATGGTGTGTTTGATCCAAAACATGGGGGCGGAGGTGATCACCTCGGATTCGTAGAGCGCGTTACGTTG
>JBCCZW010000363.1:0-5150 GCA_039186805.1 Verrucomicrobiota bacterium | reverse complement strand
GCGCCCTTCATAAGCTCCGCGAAGACTCCCTAATCGAAGGAGATTTTTTCTGCGAATGGGGCAGCGGCCTGGGTGCCGCGGCTTGCCTAGCCACGTTAATAGGTTTCGACTCAATCGGTATCGAGATCCAACCGGCGCTCGTCGCGCGAGCCAAGCAACTCGCTCGAGACCATGCCCTCTCCACCCATTTTATAGAAAATAGTTTCCTCCCGCCCGGGTACGAGATCCTTCCCGCTCAGGGGGCCAACGAACTCATTCGACCGACCTCCCGCAAAACCCTCCCTTCTGCATATCCCGAAGTCGATTGGACGCTCGAAGAAGTTGATCTTTTCTACGTTTACCCTTGGCCTGAAGAGCAAGAAGCCACCCTGGAGCTCTTCGATGAAGTCGCTGGCGACGGAGCCCTGCTTCTCGCCTACTTCGGCGAAAAGGACGTTTGCGTGTATCGCAAAGAATGATACACTACTCTCAACTAAACCGATCCTTTTGAACGAACAACCTCCGCAGCGGCGATAAGCCAATACATGACGGAACTCATCAACAGCTACGCCGCTCCCCGACTCTCGCTAATGGCCGTGTTCCTCGCGTCCTTCGCCGCATCGCGACTCCTCTCCAGAAGTGCTTACCGAAAGCTAAGCAAAGAAACCCTCTACCAACTGAAACTCGAATTCGGGCGATTCGGACGGGTCTTCCTATTCTTCTTCGCCTTCCTCGTCTTTGAAGTCGCCTATCTCTACTTCAACTTCATTTCCCCCATTCGAAACCAAATCATCATCGAAACCGTCGTCACCACCCTCGCGATCGCGCTCGGCCTGTCTCAAGCCATAACCATTCACATTCAACGAAAACCGATCCTAAGCCGAGCAGAACGCCGCAGTTTCGGCCTCTCCAACCTCATCGGCATCTTTTCCCTTATCTGCCTCAGCATCCTCATCCTAACCTTCTGGTCATAGCCAAACGCCAAACCCATCACCGGAGCGGCGGCATCCTGCCGCCGAACATCTCCACAGGAAACCGAACTTTCTTGTCTCGCCGTAATCGAAGACGAAGGCGGAAGTCCAACCACCCAGAGCTCCTCTATAAATCCTCATACCTCTTACCCCGACCGATCTCCGAATACCGGTCCCTCTTTTTCCAAGGCACCTTCTCCTTTATCTTTCGCATCCACCGCTTGGCCCACTCGAATTCCATCGAAAGCACCGCCAACCCGCCCAAAATCACTAATGTGCCCGGCCCAGGGAGCGGCAAAAGCACCACCCCTAAAGCCACCAAAACCATTCCAATTAGGAAAATCGCAACTTTTCTAATCGGCTTCATCGCTACTCTGCCTGGTCCATGTTACATTCTGCCAACATCCTCGGGAAGCCCTCTAATACCGGATGACAAGCGCTAAGGTTGCGCTAAATCTTCAAGCCGCAAATGCCCAAACACGAAGATCGCCTAGAAAAGCTGCAATCTATCCCAAATCCGCAAACGCTCATCGTTGGAGGCGGCATCAACGGGGCGGGACTCTTCAGAGAACTCTCGCTCCGAGGGGTTTCCGTAACCTTGATCGATAAATCCGACTATGCCGCCGGCGCCAGTTGCGCAACCTCCCGGATGGTCCATGGCGGTTTACGCTACTTAGAAAACGGCGAATTCGATCTCGTCTCGGAGTCCCTCGCAGAACGCAACCGTCTCCTCGCAAACGCCCCCCACGCCGTATTCCCCATGCCGACCAACATTCCCATCTACACCCGTTGGTCAGGTCTCTTCAACAGCGCCGCCAGCTTCTTCAGACTCAAAGCCAAACCAGCCCAGCGGGGTTCTCTCATTATCAAAATCGGCCTCAGCTTCTACGACTTCCTCACGCGCAAGCGGAGCCCCATGCCCCCACACGATTTTCGCTCGCGAGAGAAAGCCCTGAAACGTTTTCCTTCTCTCAATCCCAAAATCATCTCCTCATCGCGCTACTACGATGCCTGGGTCCCGAACCCGGAACGACTCTGCCTCGAGCTGATAAAGGACGGCGTCGCCGCTTCACCCAACGCCCAAGCGCTAAACTACGTATCCCTTTCGGGGATACGCGATGGCCAACTAATCCTTACCGACGAACTCACTGAAAATAAGATATCCATCCGCCCTCAGATCCTTGTGAACGCAACGGGAGCTTGGATAGACCTCACCAACCAATCTCTGAATCGAAAAACCGAACACATTGGCGGTACCAAAGGCTCGCATCTCATCCTGGAAGCTCCCAAACTAAGAGCCGAGCTGGGCGACGAAATGTTCTTCTACGAAACCGCCGACAACCGCATCTGCATCCTCATTCCCTACAGTCGAACTCAACTCCTCCTGGGGACCACTGACATCCGTATCGATAACCCAGAAGAAGCGGTTTGCTCCCAAGAAGAAATCAACTACCTCCTCACCGCAGCGAACGACCTTTTTCCTAAGGCCAATCTCCGCGAAGAACAAATCGTGGCCACCTTCTCCGGAGTCCGTCCCCTCCCAAAATCCGACGGCACACACGCAGGCCGCATCAGCCGCAGCCAATCCAGCCCCGTTCATCAAGCCACCACAAATATTCCCTTCGAAACCTACAACCTCGTCGGCGGTAAGTGGACCACTTTCCGCTCATTCTCGGAGCAAGTCTGCGATTCCATTCTCGCGAAACTCGCACTCCCCCGCATCAGCCCAACCACTGACATTCCGATCGGAGGCGGACGCGATTTTCATTCGATCACTCCCAAGTCCATTGCCGCCCAAACCGAAATCCCAATTTTAAGAGCCCAAGCGCTCCATTCTCGCTACGGCAGCGCAGCTCTAGAATTCGCGAAACGCGAAAATGCCGACACTCCCGAGCTCATTCCCGGCTACACATCCCCAGAAATTGAATACATCATCGAATCCGAGCAGGTCCAACATCTCCTCGATCTTATCCTCCGCCGAACGAGAATCGCATTTTCTGGAAAACTCACGCGAGCCACTCTCAGTCGAATCGCTCTCCTGCACCCAAAATTCCCAACGCAAACCACTGAAACCATCGATTACTTGAACGCGAAACACCACCTCAAGATCTGAGTCTGAGCAGTAAAGTCGCCAACCCAAACTCGGTCGCTACAGCGCGAAATTCCGTTCGTAAGAATTGAAGGCCGCATAAGAAAGAGACTTGAGATCCGCAGACAAACCACCGATGAGCCAGGTGATCCTATAATGGCAAACTGAACTCCAGCTATTAGTATTATGCTAGAACCTTCCCCCAACGCTTCATCGGAGATAAGTCCGGTGCCGCAACGTTCGCCATCCCGAGCTCGTAGCGGATCTGGATACAGATCCGTCCCCAAGCAATCCCTCGATCGCCACCTACTGCACCTCAGGATAGCTACCCAACCATTTAACAAACGGACAATGGCCTTTCAGCTCCTCAATCGCCTCCGCCACTTCCGCTTGTTCGTAATGGCCCGCTACATCCACGAAAAAACAATACTCCCAAGCCGCCTTGCCGCTTGGGCGAGATTCAATCTTACTCAGATTCAAGCCTCGCTTCGTGAATATGGAAAGCGCCTTATCCAGAGCTCCGACCTCATCCTTTATCGATAGCAAAAAACTGCTCTTGGATTCGATCCCTTCGATGAAATTGGCGGACTCCTTGCCGATCACCAAGAAACGCGTCGTATTATCGGAGCGGTCTTGTATGTTCTCCGCCACTACAGGCACTTCATACATCTCCGCCGCCAATGAGCTGGCGATCGCCGCGCACTCTGGATCTTCCTTCGCGATCTCAACCGCCTGCGTCGTGCTGTCGCAATGATTCAATGACGCTTTCGGCAAGTGCGCATGCAGCCAATTGCGACACTGCAGAATCCCTTGGTCCTTCGAATAAATCTTCCGTATTCCATCCAATCCCGACTGCGAAATCAAGTTGTGCGAGATAGACAATTGAATCTGAGCGCAGATCTTCAGATCCGACTCTAAAAACATATCCATCGTATCCAAAACCGAACCGCCCGTCGAATTCTCGACCGGCACCACGCCATAATCCGCCTCGCCTTTGGCCACCGTATGAAACACATCCGCAATCGATGGAACCGCTAAGTAGTCGATGCTCGCCCCGAATTTCTTTACCGCCGCTTGATGCGTGAACGTCGCCTCCGGTCCCAAGTAGGCAATCATCATCGGCTTCTCCAAAGCGATCGCCGCCGACATTACCTCTCGATAAATTCCACGGACCGCCTTCCCATCAAGCGGACCCTTGTTCAAAGCTTCCAACTTGCGAAATACCTGCTCTTCCCGCGTCGCTACATAAATTTGGGCGCCCTGCTCATGTTTGATACGACCAATTTCCGCCGCGTGCGTCACTCGCTCGTTCAACAAAGCGATAATCTGCTCGTCGAGAGAATCGATCTTCGCGCGCAATGAATCTAAGTCCTTCATCAGACTGCCTTTTCCTCCGACTCCGCTCCCTCCCCAAGAAACTCAGCGTCTTCACCCAACTCCGAAACCTCCTCTGCGTTATCTTCTAACTCCGACGAACCGCTCTCGCTTTGCTCGTCAGGCGTCTCAGCCGCTGAGTCCTCCGATTCCTGCTCCTCCGGACGATCGCCCTCCGGTAATCCCATATCCTTTTCAGTCGGTTCCGGCTGATTCGAAACCTCATGCAGCCATTCATCGATCTGCCGCGGCGAAAGTACATCCGAAGCCGGGAGTTCTTCGACCGATTTCACGCCTACGAAATCCAAGAACTCGTCTGTGGTCCCATATTGAATCGGACGCCCTGGAAGGTCCGCTCGCCCCACCACCATGATAAATTCGCGTTCCAGCAACTTGCTCAATGCGCTGTCCACCGATACGCCGCGAATCTTCTCGATCTCCGCTCGAACCACCGGCTGGCGGTAAGCCACCACCGCCAAAGTCTCCAGGGCAGAAGCCGTCAGCTTCATGGGGCGGGGTTCGTCACGCAGCAAACGTATCCACTCCCCCACTTCAGGAGAAGACATTAGCATAAAGCCGTTGTGCTTCTCGACGAGACGATAAACATCGTTCTTCTCCTCAAGTTCGGTAGCCAAACGATCCATTGCCTCGCGGATCTGAGTACTTGTCACCAAAGTAGGAACTTCAGAGGTCGGCATACCCTCGGCCTCAAGAAAAGGCTGGTCCATAGGCTCGAT
>JBCCZW010000362.1:0-5157 GCA_039186805.1 Verrucomicrobiota bacterium | reverse complement strand
GTCGTTTCAGCCCTTTAGGAAAGAATGGGGTGGGTCTTACATTAATTTCGAATGAATATGGGTGTATTGCTTAGGACCTATTGAGCAACTTTTACTAGATCGTCGGTCTCGACCTTGGCGACGATGCCGAGAGCGCCGGGGTTGAGTCCCACGAAAGCGACGAGGGCCCCTCGGTTGGAGAAACGTTTGAGAGGTCGGGCGCCTTCGGCGCGGAGCTGCTTCCAGAGCGTCTCGAATTCTTCGAGTGTCAGTCCTGTCAGAGATTGAATGTATTGCGTGGCGTTGTCCTGGGTTTGGTAGGCGATTATGACGGGGCGTCCGTCTTCCCACTTGAAGTCTTTGCCCATTAGGAAGCGCTTGACTTGCCTTTGATCGATATCGCTGAGATTATCGTTGTTGAAGATCGCGGAACCTTGAGAAGGTTCGCCTGCGAGAACGCTTGAGATAAGCGAGAGAATAAGTAGGGAAACAGCTATTGATTTCATCGAAGTTGGAAAGTGGATACGCTTGGTTTTGGATTCTGATTCGGTCCGTATTCTGCCATTTTCCCTTGGGTCAATCCAGTCAATGACCGTTTTGGAGGCGCGTTTTCTAAATGGTTTACACCGATATAGGTAGTGCTCTTACCCTTTCAGCGATGATCCGCTATGGGTGCTTGCAGAGGCATCCTATGGATTGCTCTGCGAGAGGAACGGCGGGCGGCTACTTCTGTGGGGAGACCGACTTTGGCAGCTGTAACGCGAGTATTGAAGAAGCGAATACTATAATCGCCCCTGCCCAATAGAGGATATCCGATCCCAGTCTCCAGAACACGTATCCTGCAATGATAGGGGCGATTGCCCTACCTAACGATCCGATAGACCTGAAAGCGCCGAGGGCTTTGCCTTGATCCTTTTTATCTGAATAGAGAGATACCAGCGCGGTGAGAGTTGGGCTGCAGAGTCCTGAACCGAGAGCCATGATGCCTAGACCGACGTACAGCATCGTCACAGTGGAGGCGGGCGCGAGAACAGCGAGACCGATAGAAACGAAAAGTAGTCCGATGAAGGCGGTTCTTTTTTCTCCCAATTTAGGGGCTATGCGTCTCACGATGCCGCCCTGGGTGAGGATGAGAACGAAGCCGATGTAGACCATCATATAGGTGGTCTGCTTGATATCGAACCAGAAGCTGTCGACTCAGAGGAAGGTGAGAGTGAACTCCATTCCACTGAAGGCGAAAATGTAGATGAGGTAGGTGAGATTGGTTTTGCGAACCGGCGGGGTTTGGACTGCGAGTAAGCGTTTAAAAGGATTGGCCGCCCGAGGAGCTTCCTGTTCTTCGTCGGGTTCAGGCAGCGACTCTGCGAAACGGGCTCGGATCCATATGAGGTTGATTAAAGAGAGGATCGCGGCGACGCCGGCTACCAGAGAGAACGGGTTGAGACCGAAAGCTGCGAGATCGGGATTCGCTGTGAGCGGATTATATTGAGCGCAGAGGCCGCCAATTGCGGGGCCTATGACGAAGCCCAGGCCGAATGCGACGCCGACCAGGCCCATGCCTTTGGAACGGTTTTTCTCGGTGGTGACGTCGGCGACGGCCGCGGTGGCAACGGAGAGGTTTCCTGCCATGGCGCCTCCGATGATGCGGGCCGCGACGAGGAGCCCGAAGCTTCCAGCGAATATCCAGAGGAGGTAGCTAATAAAGGTACCTGCGGTTGTAATCAGGAGGATGGGGCGGCGTCCAAATCTATCGGAAAGGCTGCCCCAGAAGGAGGAGAAGAAAAACTGGAGGGCCGCGTACAGTGAGCCGAGGGCGCCCCCGAAGAGGACAGGAGCGAAGCGTTCTCCGGCTCCGGAGTTGGCTACGATGTTGTCGAGAGTTTCGGTGAGTTTAAGGAGCAGGCCGTCTTGCGCGTAGTGCTCGAGGATCGCGGGAAAGAGCGGGAAGATTATGCTGAACCCGACCAAATCTATAAAGATCGTCAAGAAGATGACCCCAAGGGAGAGGGGTTTGCTGTCTGTGGACCGGCCTGGTGTAGTCGCGTTCAAGAGGGAGGGTTATTGTGAGCTAGGTTTGGGCAGGCAAGGAAAATGCCGGGCTAAGGGAGTAGGCGCGGTCTTTAAATAAGTCCTTTTCTGGTTCTATATGAAATCGCTTTGCAAGGGTTTCCTTGTAAGATGGATTTCTGCCGGATTTGAGTCCAACTGACGACACTACTGGCTAATGTACGGGCTTTGACTTCTATGAAAACTCTGTCAGGAGGTGGGAGTTATTGGGAGGAAAGAGAGTCTGAGGCTAGTCGGAGAATAGATGTTGGGAAGAGTATGGCCAGGACTCGGCAGATTCGCAGAGTCCCGCGTTTACGGGGTTCTGGTGGATGTAGTGGATGACGGAGTTGAAATGGTTTTCGTTTCTTATGTAGCGATCATGGTATTCTCGCATCCAGAAGGATTTCTCGGGAACGTCGAGCCCCGGCTCGGCATTGCGGAGCATGGCCCAGCGTCCGCTATACGACTTCCAAGATTGGAGGATTTTGGAAAGATCGATCTTGGGTTTTATGAGCGTGTGAACGTGATTGGGCATCACAACGTAAGCGATGAGGTCGTATTTCCCGGGGGTATGGTGATGGAGGGTTGGAATAACGGTCTACGCTACTTGGGGATGCTTTAAAGCGGAACATCCGTATCCGTTATCTAGGTACTGCTCGATGCGTTTGCGGCGCTTCCTTGATTTGGCGTCTTCGGGATAAGGGGATAATGCGAGCCCTTCGTTTAGAAGGTTGATGATTGATAGAGGGAGGGAGTCGGCAAGGCGGATGGTTATGGACTGATACTTTTCGGCGGTGTCGTAATGAGGAAGGTAGCAGCGACCGTACCCACCTTGGTGGGTGAAGGGGGACATGAGTAGGGTTGGGTTGTGGGGGCCGAGCTGGGGCTCGGCGTTCCCGGGGCATCAGGTTCTGAAGAGAATGCCCTCTCGCTGGAAGAGTTTGGCGGCGAAGCGCATGGCGACGAGGGCGTAGATGAGGGAGCTGGCGAGGGAGATAGCGAAGAATGGCAGATCGAATATGCCGCCAAGAAGTTGCTTCATGGTCAGAGCTGTATTCAGAATTGGGATAAATGAGGTGTATAGGGGACTTTCGGCTCCGAATATTGAGGAGAGGACCGCAGGGAAGATGACGAGCATCATGAACGGGAAAATGTAGGCTTGGGCTTCCTTTTGGTTTCTTGCGAAGCTGGATACTACGAGCAATCCGCTGGAGGTGAGAAGCGTCAGCGGGACGACGATGAGTATAAGAGCTCCGATGGTGGGGTAGGAAATCGAGACTTCGATATTGGCGATTTCCTTAAGTAGGTTGAGCCCGAACTGGATGGCGCCTATGAAGCCGATGATGGAACAGAGCGCGGAGAGGAGGCTAACGGTAAAGATGGTGAAGAGTTTTCCTTGGACGATATCGTATCGAGATGCTGGAGACACAAGGAGCGTCTCCATTGTGCCGCGCTCTTTCTCGCCGGCGCAGATGTCGAAGGCGGAGTTCATGCCTCCGAAGGCAGCGGCCATGACGACGAGATAGGGGAGAAACATGCCGAGAGCGAAGCCGCTGACGGATTCGCTGGAGGCGAGGCTCGTTTCTTGGATCTTGGTAGGTTGGGTGAAAGTCGGGGGAAGTTCTTGGGATTTCAGGCGTTCCTCGAGAGAGCGTTTACTGAAGTCTCTTATGAATTGGCTGATGCGATTTTTGGCGTTTTGAGAATTCTCGTTTGAGAGGTCGTAGATAATTTCGAGGTTTGCGGAACCGTTTTGGCGGAAGTCATCGAGGGCGTTTTCCTTGATGACGAGGATGGCTCGCGTGTCGCGATTGCTGACTGCGGTTTCGGCGGTGGCGCGGTCTTCGAATTGGGTTACTTCAAGCTTTTCTTGATGAAGGAAGCTGTGGGCGAGCTCGGAGAAGGGCGATTCTTCGAGGAGTCCAACTTGGAGCGTGGAGCTTCGCTGTTCGAGTTGTTTTTGTCCGGCGAAGAACGCAGCGACGCCCATGATAAGGGGTGTGATGAGTAGTGGGAAAACGATTACGCCTAGAATGACGCGTTTATCGCGGAGGGTTTCCCGCATTTCTTTGGCGTAGATCGCTTGCGTGAGTCCGTGGCGTTTACTCTTTTTTCGGGGATTCATCGAATGATTGAGCGGGGCGCGTTCTCGTACTCGCGATTCCTGGGTCTTGCCGCCAAGGCTACGGTTTGGTTTTCGAGCTTCCAGACCGCAACTTTAGTCTGGGCGCTAGCTGGCATAGCGTTCTTCCGTCTCCTTGACGATTTTGAGAAAGGCGTTTTCGAGGATTCCCTCTCCGGTTTGCTCGCGGAGTTGCTCGACCGTCCCGTGGGTGGCGACGATCCCCTTATGGATGATCGCGATGTCATCGCAGAGACGTTCCACCTCGCTCATGATGTGGGTGGAAAAGACCACGGTGAGACCCTCTTCTTTGCACTGCTGGATGAAGCGCATGATGGTTTGCGAGGTCATCACGTCGAGGCCGTTGGTCGGTTCGTCGAAGATCATGACGGGGGGTTCGTGGATGATTGAGCGGGCGATGGAAACGCGTTGCTTCTGTCCCGTGGAGAGCTTGTCGCAGCGGCCGGATTGGAATTCACCGATTTCGAGCTGTTCGACGAGAAGGTCTACTCGCTCTTTGAGCGCCGCGCCTCGGATGCCGTTGAGACGACCGAAGTATTCGATCATCTCACGTGCGGTCAGGCGACCGTAGAGGGCGGTGCCGCTTGAGAGAAAGCCGATGTGCCGACGAACCTCTTCGGGTTGCTTGACGACGTCGAAGCCAGCGACGTTGGCTGAACCCAGCGTGGGCTCGAGGAGGGTGGCCAGCATGCGAAGCGTGGTCGTCTTGCCGGCTCCATTGGCGCCAAGGAGCCCGAAGATCTGCCCGGGGCGGCATTCGAAGCTGACGCCATTGACGGCTTTAACGAGGCCTCGCTTTCGATCGCGGAATGTCTTGGTGAGTTGCTGGGCGAGAATCACGCTGCGGGTCTTGGGAAGAGAGTAAAATTTGAGTGTGTTGCGATAGGAGAGCAAGGCAACGAGACGGATGAGAAATAGCCAGTTTATTTGGGAATGAGAACCTCCTTTTTGTAGAGTTTTCCGATTCGTAACTGATTGGAAAAGAG
>JBCCZW010000361.1:0-5170 GCA_039186805.1 Verrucomicrobiota bacterium | reverse complement strand
TGCACGTAGAATCCCACCAATAACTTCTCCTTGCTCGGAAAGTACTTATAGATCGTCGCCGGTCCCACGCCCGCCGCCTTAGCGATCTTCTTCATCGTCGCCTTCTGGTAGCCCTCCTCCACGATCATCTCGACCGCCGTCTCGATCAATCTCCGCCGCGTCTCCTCTTTTTTCCCCTTAGAAACCTTCATTCAAAAATATAATTAGTACTCTTTATTCCTAAATTCTGTTGATTTAATGGATAGTAATTTCTGTTAAGTCAATCCGAAAGACCCTCCTTGGCAGTTTCGAGATCCTCTGTAGCTCCTCATTCTCATCCATCCTTCGCCCCCAGATCCCAGTGACCGAAAAGGCCTGATCCCGCATACCAACGCAAAACCGACGAACCTATCCGCTGAATGTTCAGCTTCCAAACGCCCACCCCAGTTTCTCGCAGCGATCAACTCAACTGTTCGTATTCACAAATCGAACACAATCGTCATTCCCGCTTCGTCGCCATCGCCAACCAATCCCAACGCCGAAAATCCTGATGCTCGTCGGTCGGGTACTCGACTCGCGTTATCCGATCCACTTCGAAGCCTCGCGCCATCAGCATCTGGACAAGCTCCGGCTTCAGATAGTGCTTTGTCTTCACCCCATCCAACTGCAGCACGCCCATCCTCAAATCCGCCGTCGTCGCTCTATCCTCGATGCTCATCTTAACCGCATCGCCGCAGCCATAGCCGTCGTTCAAATGGTACGCAATCGATCCATAAAACTCCATCTGAGCCGACTCCCAAGAAGGCGCCACCAGTAGCAGCTTCCCCCCAACGACAATGCTCTCCAACACCGAACGCCACGCTCTCAATCGCTTATCCAGGCCAGGCAAAATCAGCACATTCACACAGAACCCAAACTCCACCGGCTCAAAAGGCACTTCTCCTTTCGTCAGATCCACTTGATGAAAACGCGTATTTCTTTTCCCACGACAGCGACGCTTCGCCTTTCTCAAGCCCACCCCTGAAAAATCGCAAGCCTCCACCTCTTCAAAGGCCTTAGCCAACAAGGGCGTAAACCGCCCTACGCCACAACCAAAATCTGCAGCCCTTCTCGCCTCGCCGCTGGCAGCCACCTCCGCAACGCATCTCTCTACTACTTTATGTAGGTCATTATCGAATACGCTTAAAATCTCTTCCTGATAATCACCGCAAACTCTGTTCCAATAATCGATATCCATAAGATAGCCCATCGAACCCGATCGCCGACCCGCTATAGATGCGCCAAACCCAGCGAAAAGCAACATCAGAACCTAGCCTACATCCCTCCGAATACGCCCCTGGGAACCAATCCTAAGCCGCCTTTCCATCAAAGCCGACGCGGATCTTCATCCACTCTCGGCCCTAAAGCCGTCCCAACCATATAAAGGAAGATCGATGCTTACGCCCGACCTCCCAGAAGCCCTCTCCCCGACAACAATGAGTCTCTGAAAGTCGAATCAAAGCCTAGCGAAGATCAGCGAAAGAGAGAATTTTTCTTCACCAACCTGTAGCCTCTATCAACTCGAAGTTAGAGGAAACCGCTAAACCCTTGAGCGATTTCCGCAAGCAGCCTTGTGAATATCTGAACTGCTTGAATTCGCCAATTCAGAGAAGTATATATATGAACCATCGCAGACAAATGCCTGGGCATGCCTGCTGAAAAACCTAGCGAATTCATGAATAAATACTCCGAGACAATCCTTTGCGTCGATGACGAGAGAAGCGTGCTTGTAAGCATCAAACGCGCATTGCGCGGCATTTGCGAAGTCGAATTCGCTGACTCCGCGGAAAACGCTTTAAAGGCGCTCGAAGGTTCGGAGAGTTACGCCGCGATCGTATCCGACATGCGGATGCCCGGCATGAACGGCATCGAATTCCTAGAAAAAGCGCGGCACCTCTCGAGCCATAGCTCCCGAATCATGCTCACCGGAGACTCCGATCAATCGACAGCTATCGACGCCCTCAACAAAGGAAGCCTCTATCGCTTCCTCAAAAAGCCCTTCTCCAACGCCGACTTTCTAGCCTCGATCGAAGCCAGCATTCGGCACTACCAAATGGAGGTAGCGGAAAAAGACCTATTGCAACGAACCCTCCAAGGCAGTCTTCAAGCTCTTGTAGACCTACTGTCGATGGCGGACCCCAACGCATTCCAGATGTCAGGAAGACTCAAGGAGATCGCGTCGCAGCTAGGACGTATCCAAAAGTTGAATCCCACTTGGATGCTCAACATATCGGCGATGCTGGCTCCCGTTGGATACGTAACGCTACCCGGAGGCGTTCCCAAATCGAAAGCTAGCGACGGCAGCAAAAATCGCGAGATGATCGAAGCATGGAGGACCTCTTCTCAAATCGTGAAGAGAATTCCCCGACTGGAGAAAGTGTCCCGCGCCATCGAGCTCTCATTGCAACAGGAGGTCGGAGCCCTCGAAAAAGATCGCCTGGTCGCTCGTTTAGCGGCCACGCTCAAGATAGCCGATCAATACGGCCGCTTGCGACGAAGAGGCCTGACCAAGAAAGAAGCCATCGCAGACCTGAAAGACGTTAAGGGCGAGTTCGAACAAATCAGCATCGCAGCTCTCAACTCCGTCGAACTCCCAGAAGACAACATGATCGTGCGGGAAATCGCCACCGCCCGCATCGAAGAAGGCATGATATTCTCGGGCGACGTCTTCACCCTAGACGGCCTAATGCTAGCTCCTGACGGCATTCGGGCCAGCCAAGCCATACTCAACAAAATGAAGAACTTTGCGAAAGAGGGAAGACTCCCCAAAACGATGAAGATTCTATTCCCAAACACCGGCAAATGACCCAAGATCAATCCAGCATCGCGCAGCAGTACTTCGCCACCATCGGCAGACTCATTCCTGGCATCGCCCACGAACTGAATAATCCAATCGGCTTCGTCGGCAGCAACTTGGAGACCCTGCCCAACTACATCGCGTCAATCGCCAGCTTCATCGCGGAGCTCGAAAGCTGCTCCACTGACCCGCAAACTCAAGAGAATATTCGAGATCTGCGATCGAAGCACGACTTGGACTTCATTATCGAAGACATAGAGAGCCTATCCATCGAATCTCTAGAGGGGACCCGAAAGATGGGAGAAATCGTATCCGCGATTCAATCACACGCGGGCCAGAGTTTCTCCAAGACCGACAGAATAGACCTCGTCAAGCTAATGGATCGGATCCTTTCGATTTTGAAGAATGAACTGAAATACAGCATCGAAATCGATCTCGTCAATGACAGTCGCGTCGAAGTCGAATGCATCGAAGGAGAACTCGCATACCTATTGCAAAGCCTAATCCTAAACGCCTGCTCGTCTATAGGCGGAAAAGGAACGATCCAGATGGAAATCAAAGACGAAGGCCAAAACGGCCTCATCCGAATAAAGGGAATCTCAAAAGCAGAAAATCCTTCCCCAGAAACCCTCCACGAATTGCCCGCGGAAAACAAACTCGCCAATGCGAATGAATGGAGACTCAACCGAAACGCAGAAAGACATACCTATGAGCTACGCATACCCAGACCCTAAAGCCGCAATCGATCTATTAATCGTAGACGACGAAGAATCGGTCTGCAGCTCGCTGTCCCGCCTCTTCAGAAACGATGGACTCAATCTTGAAGTCGCTCGCTCGGGAGACGAAGCGCTCCGACTTATGGAAACCAAGCCTGTTCGAGTCCTTATATCCGACAATCGGATGCCCGGCCTCCGAGGCACCGAACTCCTGAGGAAATCTCGTGAAATCAATGAGTCGACGTTCCGTATTCTCCTCACCGGTCATGCCGAACTGGATACGCTTTCCGAAGCCATAAACGAATCCCACATCCACCACTTTGCCTCAAAGCCATGGTGCCCCAACAGACTGAGAAAATACATCTTCGAAGGACTCGCATCCAACAGCGAAAGCCTAGCCAAGAACCGGCAAGAGGAGCTGACCAAGCAAAAACTGGAAGTGGCCAAAAACACTATCCGGAAACAATTAGAAACCGCCAACCGAATCGGACACGATCTGAGAAACCCGCTCAACTCGATGAGACTCGGTTTGGAAATCGCCAGCAGCAACCTAGAAGATCGCGACCAATTGAAGTACGTCGGACTCTCAATCAAGCTGATCGACCAGCTAACCCACATCACCCGCCAATTGACCGATCTAAGCAGCTCGCGCCAGCCCTCTGAGCCAGAAAAAGAAGAGCAAACCGCAGTCGATATCGGGCGCATCGCTGAAGAAGCTTACATGATCTTCAGGCCTTCGGCTCAGGCCAAAGGAATAGCGCTCAGGGGCATCGATCTCACCCCAGGCCTCTTCGTCGAAATATCCGAAGAAGCCCTCTCCCGTATCCTCTTCAACCTGATAGGCAACGCAATCAAGTATTCCGACGGAGGACATATAGGTATCCAATTATTTCATACAAAAAATCAAGTAAACTTATCGATCTCCGATTCCGGTTCGGGAATATCGCCCGAGGAACAGAAATTCATATTCGAACCAAAGCAACGGCTAGAACGCCACGCATCGATCGAAGGATCCGGCTATGGCTTAGCAATCTGCAAAGAACTCGCAGAAGCCGCCGGTGGGGCAATCCAGCTTAAAAGCAAAGTGAGCCTGGGAAGCGTCTTCACCCTTTCGCTTCCCCTAGCGAACAAGGCCTAGCAAGCCTTGCCCCAAAACCCACTCCAACCCTCGAGAAAAAGAGTCCTAGGTCTCCCACAACCTCAAGACCTGCCTTTAGACAAAGCCGCAAGCCGGGGCGCCGGCCAGGCTATCCAAAACCTCCCAAAGTCTAGAACCTATCCCCTCTCCAGCCCGGCCCCGTCCCACCAACCAGAGTACACGTATCTAATTTCCCGTGACGTCGCATCATTCCCAGGCACGAGATTCTCCCTTCCATCCACAACCAATTCAAAGACGAGCATTCGCTTTCCTCTCACATTAACCGATTGCACTCGAACCTCATCAATCTTCACTTTCCAAATACCAAACGAGCCCTTCCCTCGCGCCACCGTTCTCCACATCAACTCCGTCAGCCCCAAAGCAAGGGCGATTCCCAATACAATCGAGGCGATACTCAGGCCAACCGATCTCCCATAGGGCGAAGAACTCGCAATATTCATGATCCCGGCTGCAATCGCAGCCACCGAGATGAACTGAACC
>JBCCZW010000360.1:0-5177 GCA_039186805.1 Verrucomicrobiota bacterium | reverse complement strand
CTCGATAGGAATCGTACTCTTCATGATGACGAAGATCGTGCCGGATTTCGCGGAGATCTTTGAGAAGCAAAGCCCCGGTTCAGCGCTCCCGCCTTTGACGGTAAAGGTGATCGCGATAAGCAATTTTATAACGGATAACTGGATCGAATTGATTGGAGGGCTGTTAGGAGCCTTTGTTCTGTTTTTAGTCTTTCGAGCGACTCCAGTGGGGAAGTCGGTGATTTCGTTGTTTAAGATCAAGACGCCATTTTTAGGAGATGCTTTTCAGAAGCTTTATGTATCCAGATTCTGCCGTACATTGGGCTCGATGATCGATAGTGGGGTGCCGATTCTGGATTCGTTGCTGTTTGCCCGGGATGCGGTGGGCAATGACCACATCGAAGGGCAGATCGATAAGATTCATCGGAGGGTGAAGGACGGGGAACCGATCTCTAAGCCGCTGGCGGCGACGGGCGTCTTTCCCCCGATGGTGTCGAGTATGGTGGAAGTGGGCGAGGAAACGGGGGACTTGCCGAATATGCTGAATCAGGTGGCGGATATTTATGACGACGAAGTGGATGCTTCCTTGTCCGCTATCGCGTCTGTGATCGAGCCGGTTTTGATAATCGTTTTGGCGATTTTCGTTCTGACGATCGCGATCGCGATCTTCCTGCCGTTTATACAGATGATGCAGAATATGGGGGTGTGAGGCGGCGGAGCCGCCAGCCTGTTGACGGGTGGCTTTTGGTGGGTAGCTTTTGGCTTTTGGGTTGTGTTAGGTTCGGGGCGGGGCCCGAACCCTACCTCGGATGGTCGTCTGCGAGCAAAGGCGCTACGTTGGACGGTTATTATAAATGGAAAAGGCGGACCCGGGGGTCCGCCTTTTCATACTGTTGCTTGGAGAAAGTGGGCGAAGCATGCCCCTGCGGTTATGAGTCGTTGTCGCAGGGACATGCTTACAACGGGGTATAGTTTGTAGTCTAGTTAGCCGCTTGTTGGGCCAAAGTGGTTTCGAAATAGGCGAGCGTTTCGGCGTCTACTTTCTCTTTCCAGGAGGCGACTCCGTTTTGGAGCTCGCTGGCCTTGACCGTGAATTCGGGGAATACGCTTTTGCCGAAGACGTCTATGATTTCGAAAGAGTAAGATGGGTTCTCGGGGTCCATGTCGAAGGTGAGGAGGCCGAAGTTCATGGACTCGGAGTAGGGCTCATGGATGGCGATGGTGTTTTCGGCGTCTTCGTCGTAGTTGGGCTGCGGCTCTTGAGCGAGCGGGCTGCTGACGAGTTCGTAGAGGTCGTATCCGCCTTTTGAGGACATAGGGATGGCTTTGATCTCCGCCTCGTCGTCGTCGCCCGAGAGGAGGGTCACGCCGTTGATTTCCTTTTCTTTGATGTATGCGAAGAGGGCGTCGCGTTCGCTTTGAGCGGCGATCCAAGTGTTTTTGGTCTTGTGGATCGGGTTGCTCCAGCTGCTGCCGCTGATGAGGATTTTGAAGGTGGCGTCGCTCTCGGCGAGCTCGCTTTTGAGCCAAGCGAGTTGGGACTCGCCGAGGATGGTGGAGCCGTTGTTTTCGTCACGGTAGGTATAGGAGTCGAGTATGAAGAAGTCGACTCCACCGTAGTGGTATTTGAAGTACGCGCCTGGCGCGTCTTGGGTGCCGTAGCAGGGGTTCGCCCAGTAGCGCTTGAAGACATCAAGCGATTCTTGAGCGGACTGAGTGTCGGAACGAGGAGCGTCCCAGGTGGCGAGTTGAGGGATCGAACGGAGGAGGGGTTGTAGAAAAGGCACGTTGCGTTGCTTGCGGTATTGCTCGGCTTGGAATTGGGGAGCGAGGCCGGAGACGGGCGCGTTGTCGCCGAGCCAGATGAAGGTGTGAGGGCGAGCGTTTTGCACTTGGAGCCAGATGGCTTGAAGGCCGTCGGCTTCCGCTTTGGCGCCGGAGCCGAAAGCGATGGAGAACTTGAGGTTGGTCTTCATGTCGGGCGCGGTGAGGAGGGGGTAGCCTTCGCGTTCGGCGGCGTTGTCCAGCTGCTGCCCGTCGAGGAGGACTTGGTAGTAGTAGAAGGTGCCGGAGAGGAGTTCAGTGAGCTCGGTGGTGACGCAGAAATCGTTTGCGGCGGTTGCCTTAACGGGGGCGGTTTCTTTGGCGTCGATGAACATGGGGGACTCGCTGTAGCGAATCGACAGTTCGTGTTCGCCGCCGACGCGGGCCCAGATGGTGGCGGAGTCGGTAGTGACGTTGCCGAGCATGGGGCCTTGCATGAGGCGGGGAGCCGCAGAGGCGGTGGCAGCGAGGGCGAAGATCGCCAGGAGCGAGCTTAGTTTGCGGTTGAGGGCGGCGGTTATGATTTTCTCGAGCAACATGTAAAATCCAAGTAAATGTAAATTATGTGTTACCATATGGGCTCGAAATTGAAAGAACGAAGGGCCGCGGAACGCTTTGAAGAAGTTGTGGGGGAATGGCTTAGGGTGGGCTCGCAAGACGTGTTCTTCTATCTTCTATCCTCATCTTCCATCTTCATCCCAACCTCTGCATTTAGATAGAAGATGAGGATGGAAGATGGAGGATGGAAGATGGAGGATGGAAGATAGAGGCTGGGGTTGGTGGTAGGGCGATTTGTTGGCTTCCGACGTTGATTCATCTTAGTATTGGGTTTTGCTGGTGGGGATGAATGACTCGGAATTGCTTAAGAAGTTGGCTGGGGGATTGGAGAAGGGGGCGCGATTTGAAGAGGCGATTTTAGCTTTTGATCGGATGAATGACGAGGACCCGAATCGGGTTGAAGATGGGGAGGGGCGTCATGAGGGGTATGAGCTTTGGTTTAGTAAGCAACTTTTGAATACGGTGGTTGAGCTGCGGCCGGATGCGAGCGAGGCGCTGCTGTTGGCGGCGAGGAGTCAGCACATTTGCAGGTGGATGATGCCGCGGAGCGATTTTCCGATGGATCGGGCGGGCTATCTAAAGTGGCGCTCGGATTTGAAGCGTTATCACGCGAAGAAGGCAGGCGATGTCCTGAGCGAGTTGGGGTATGACGAGGAAACGATTGGGCGGGTAAAGGATTTGAACCTTAAGAAAGGGATTAAGTCCGATCCGGAATGTCAGACGCTAGAGGATGCCTTGTGCTTGGTTTTCTTGGGCAAGCAGTTTGCGGATTTCCGGCACAAGACGTCGGAGGAGAAGATGATCAGTATCTTGCGGAAGACATGGGGTAAGATGAGCGAGCAGGGGCAGGAGGCTGCTTTGAAATTGGATTTGGGGGATGAGGAAGCGCGGTTGGTGAAATTGGCGCTAGAGGGTTGAACGCTGGATGGGTTTAGGATGTTTTGTATATCGCTCTCTAGGGTGTCTTAGCTTCGCTCGGAACGCTACGCGGGGCGAGAATGGTCTTCGACCACTAGGATTTGAAGCGTGAAAAACGGAGGACTGAGCCAGTCCTCCCTACCTTAATTTGGGTAATTTGTCATCGGACTCACGTCCGATGCTACTTTATGGTGGGCTACTGTTGGACGTGGACGAGTTCGACGTCGAAGACTAGGATGGCGTTGGGGGGTATGATGCCGCGGCCGGCGCCTGAGGAGCCGTAGGCGAGTTTGGAGGGGATGTAGAGAGCTCGCTTTTCGCCTTGCTTCATGTCGAGGAGGGCTTCGTCCCAGGCGGCGATGACCTCGCCCACTCCGGCTTTTACCTCGAGCGGCTTTTCTTTGTCGTAGGAGGAGTCGAATTGAGTGCCGTCGAAGAGCGTGCCGACATAGTGGGCTTTGATGGCTTGGCCTTTCTTCGGTTTTGGGCCGTCGCCTTCTTCTATAATTGAATAGAAGCTGTCGGCTTCAGTTTTGATCGCGTCTGGGTATTTGGCTTGGATTGCGGCGAGTTGCTCTTGGTGGATGCGGGCTAGGGTTTCCTTGTCGTAAGTCTTTCCGCAGCCGGCTAGCAAGATGAAGGAAAGGGTGGATAGCATGAGTGCGATGCGCGATTTCATTTCAGATCAGAGTGCGTGCAGAGTGGAGAGATTGGAGATGGTGTCCACAGTGAATATCTGCGCACTGGTATTGCAATAGAACCCTTCGGACTTGGGAGCTTCATGAATCGCGGGAAAGTGCAGCGAAGCGAGCTTCGAGCTATGAACCCCGCTGCGATTCAAGTTGGAAAATGGGAAAACGTTTGGCGGATCGGCACTCCGCCCTACAGTGATTGGGGTTGATGGATAGCGATTTTCAGATTGATGAGAGACCGCTGAAGCGAGGGGAGGTGGTTTTTAAGGAGCATCCGAGGGCGCGGCGTTATGTGGCTCGGGTGAATCAGGGGGGGGAGATTGTGTTGACGGTGCCGCGAGGAGGGACGCAGCGGGATGCCCTGAAGTTTGCGAATGAGCATGCGCGGTGGCTAAGGGGAGAGCAGGCGAAAATGTTGCAGAAGTCGCGGAAGCGTACGGAGCTGTTTACGGGCGACCGTATAATGGTGCGGGGAGTGGAAGAGGAGATTCTGATGGAGAGGGAAGGGGGGCGGCCTGTGGTCTTGGTGGGCGAGGAGAGGATTTTCGTAGCGGATGAGGGGATGAATTTGGCGCGACCTTTGATCGAGCACTTCAAGAAGAAGGCCAAGGAGGAACTGCCTCGGAGGACCAAGGAGATCGCGGATGAAATGGGGAAGTCGTTTCGCCGGGTGGTGGTGAGGGACCAGAAGACGCGGTGGGGCTCGTGTTCGAGTAGCGGGGAGATTTCTCTGAATTGGCGATTGGTGCTAACGACTCTGGGCGCGCGGGACTATGTGATTATTCACGAGCTGACTCATTTGAATGAGATGAATCACTCATTTGCCTTTTGGAAGAAGGTGAAGGCGGCGTGTCCGGAGTATGGGGTGTATGAGAGATGGCTGGATGCGAATCAGGGGAAGGTGAATTGGCCCGTGCTTCGCTAGTGGCGTTGTTTTGCTGAGTAAGAGGTGATGTGTGAGGGACGTTGGTTTCGCTTGGGATGGTTTGGGGGAGCTACGCAGGGTCTGGGACCCGCGCTGTGGTTGTTTGAGAAAGCGAGTGTGGAGGCCTTGTCCGCCTTTCTGATTTAGATCGTGAAATCTGGATACAAGAAAGCCCCATCCGCGGTTCCTTTGATGGGGGGTCAGGTAGGTGGAACCTCGAATGGAGCTTGGATCGTAGTAGAAATCTGTATACTCTTGAGCTCAGCTATCCTGAAGCTGCG